>JABZHD010000100.1 GCA_015259045.1 Atopobium sp.
GCTCTCTAGGTTTGTATGGCCAAAATATGGCCGAAAGAGTTTTGTTGCCGTGCTTTGTAAAGGTGTTGAAGTTGTTGGAGATCTACTTACACCTTTGATTATTGCGCGCATGATTGACCTGGGAATTCACGGGGCAAACATGTATGACATTATTCGCTACGGTATTTTGCTAGTAGTAATCGCAATTGTGGGCTTTAGTTTTACGCTTGTCTGTCAGAAAATTGCTTCTATTGTTTCTCAGCGCACGGGAACTGACCTGCGCAATGAGCTGTTTAAGAAGATTCAAGAGCTCTCAAGTGCCGATATTTCTGCACTGGGAACAGATACGCTGGTAACTCGCCTTATTAACGACGTTAACCAGGTCCAGGTAACCGTTGCTTTGGGCATTCGTCAGCTGGTCAGATGGCCAATTCTTGCTGCTGGCTCCATTATTGCAACCCTTATGCTTGACGCTAAGCTTGGTATGGTTTTTTTGCTGGCAACCGTACTGGTTGCAGCTATTTTCTTTTTTGTAGCACGCAAATCTATCGCGCTTTTTGCTGAGCTGCAAAAACGCCTTGATACTGTTTCTTTATATATGCGACAAATGCTTTCTGGTATTCGTGTGATTAGAGCCTTTAGGCATGAGGCAGAGGAGAAAGAACAGTTCTCCGAGGCGGTTTTGGCTCAGACAAAAACGGCCACTGATGCTGCAAACTATTCGGCATTGCTTAATCCAGCGACCTTCCTTGTTATGTACCTGGGAATTGCCGTAACGCTCTGGCTGGCAGCGCCTCAGATTACCGCTGGTACACTCTCTCAAGGAACCGTGGTGGCTCTTGTCAGCTATATGACCAGCGCGCTTTTGGCTATTGGCTACGTTGCTAACCTGGTTATTATCATCACGCGTGGAGCAGCTTCTGCCACTCGTGTGATGGAGGTACTGAACACCAAGCCAGCACTCTCTGATAAAGGAAACAAGCACATCAATCTCACTGAATCCGACTTTGCTGGAACTGCCGTAGCGTTCAAGGACGCCTCGCTTGTCTACGACGGTGGAGGAGAGCCAGCTCTTTCTGACATTAACCTCAAGCTACAGGCTGGCCAGACGTTGGGAATTATCGGTGGTACTGGCTCCGGTAAGTCTAGTTTTGCCGCCCTCATCCCGCGACTCTTTGACACTCAAACTGGCTCTGTAAGCGTCTTTGGTCACGACGTCAAAACCTATACCTTTGAGCAACTACGTGCCCTTATTGGTTACGTTCCACAGCACACCTCGCTGGTCAGCGGCACTATCTGTACCAATCTCTGCTGGAAAAACCCTAATGCCACCGATGAGGAACTCTGGGCTGCTCTTGAGGTTGCTCAAGCAGCAGACTTTGTGCGCGAGAAACCCGATCAGCTTGATAGCATTGTCGAGCGTGGCGGCAAGAACTTCTCGGGTGGTCAGCGTCAGCGTTTGACCATCGCCCGTGCGCTGGTGGGAAGCCCACGCATTGTCATCCTGGACGACGCTGCTTCCGCACTTGATTTTGCTACGGACGCACACCTCCGTGCAGCACTTCGTAAGCTCAACGCAACCACTACAAGCATCATTATTTCGCAGCGCGTAGCAGCGATAATGCAAGCAGACAAGATTCTTGTTCTTGACCACGGAAAACAAGTGGGACTGGGAACACACAAAGAACTTCTCGCCACGTGTCCGCTGTATAAAGAGATTTGCCTCTCGCAGCTTCGTCCTGAGGAGGTGGAGTAATGGCCGATATGTATTCTGGCGGAAGCACCTCCGCCATTTCATCAAGCGCACCTGAGCATGGCAAAGGCGGCTCGGCAGACGCAATCTCCATGTCCGCGGCGGAAGTTACACGCCGACTAGCTGCATGGATTTCTCCTCACGGAGGTTTTCTGGTTCTTGCGGCAGTTTCTTCAATTGCAACCGTCATTTTGCAGCTCTGGGTACCCATCATTGTGGGCCACGCTATTGACCAGCTCATCAGACTGGTACAGGGTGGCGAGGCAGCACTTCTACCAACACTCGCTCAGCTCGCGCTGGTAGTTTTGCTTGCAAGTGCTACGCAGTGGCTTGCTTCTTGGTCTACCAACAAGCTTACCTACCTGGTCACGCGTGACCTCAGAGATGCAGCTCACGCCAAGGTAGCAAACCTGCCGCTCTCGTATATTGACACGCATTCCCAAGGAGATCTGCTCTCGAGGGTAGTAAACGATGTTGATCAGCTTGGCGACGGCCTCCAGCAGGGCCTGACACAGTTCCTTACGGGCGTGGTAACCATTATTGGAACCTTGTGCTTTATGTTCTATATGTCGGTTCCTATGGGCCTTGTAGTTGCTCTGGCTACGCCGCTCTCAATTATTGTTGCATCCGCCATTACCAAGTACGCTAGCTCGTCTTTTGGCAAGCAGCAGGGCTACCAGGGCCAGCTTGGCGGATATGCAGAAGAGATGGTCTCTAACCAGGAGCTTATCGCCGCATTTGCCCACAAGGATGCCATTATTGAGCAGTTTGAAGCTATTAACGAGAAACTCCGTGTAGTTGGAGAGCGCGCGCAGTTTGCCTCTTCGCTCTCTAACCCTTCTACGCGTCTGGTAAATAACTTCATTTACGCTCTAGTGGCTGCTCTTGGTTGTATTTGCGTTCTAACGGGAGTTCCTTCTCCGCTTACCATCGGTCAAGTGCAGAGCTTCCTCTCGTACGCAAACCAGTACATGAAGCCTTTTAATGCTATTTCTGCAGTTGTTACGCAGGTTCAGACCGCTTTCGCAAGTGCTCGTCGAGTCTTTGATCTTCTCGACGCAAAAGAAATCAAGCCCGATCCAACCGACGCTGAAGTCATCCAGGACCCACAAGACTCCATTGAATTTGACGACGTAGCGTTCTCCTACGATCCCAAGCATCCGCTACTCAGTCACATTTCATTTAAGGCAGAGCCTGGTCAGAAGATTGCTCTTGTTGGACCAACCGGCTGCGGTAAGACTACCCTTATTAACCTGCTACTGAGGTTCTATTGCATTGATTCTGGAGCAATTTATGTGGACGGTCATAACACGCAAAAGCTCACAAGAGCATCGCTCAGAGAGCAGTTTGGCATGGTGTTGCAGGATACGTGGCTCTTTAAGGGAACCATCAAAGAAAACATCCGCTATGCAAAGCCAGACGCCACCGATGAAGAGATTATCGCTGCAGCTCAAAAGGCTCAGGCACACGAGTTTATCCAGCAGCTTCCACAGGGTTACGACACCATGGTGGGAGAGTCTGGCGGATCTTTGTCCCAAGGTCAGCAGCAGCTTCTGTGCATTGCCCGCGTTATGCTAGCTAATCCACCTATCCTGCTTCTGGACGAGGCAACGTCAAGTATTGATACACGAACAGAGCAGCTGGTACAGAAGGCATTTGACACCATCATGAACGGCAGAACTTCGCTGGTTGTTGCCCACAGGCTCTCTACCATCCAAGGTGCCGATTGCATTCTTGTCCTCAAGGACGGCTCAATTCTTGAGCGCGGAACTCACGATGAGCTCCTGGCTCAGGGCTGTTTCTACGCCAATCTGTACGAGAGTCAGTTTGAGGGTACAGACGCATAAATTAGAATGGAATTTTTAAAAGAGCCAGCACCTTGAACGGGCTGGCTCTTTTAATGTCACCTGTAATTGACAAACTGGAAGTTATTTTTGAAAGGTGATAAGTCCTGCACAGTCAGACATTTTTTCAAATCGCATTTCTGGAAATTGACCTTTTAGCTCATCCCATACAAAATACATTTCATCACCGTCCCATTCATCTGCCGCAATCCGCATACATTCTTGAAGTAATGACCGAGTTTCAAATGCTATATCTCCGATATATATACATCCTCCCTCGTTCAACAGCTTAAATAATGATGTAATAAAATCTACTTTTTGAAAGTCTGTAAGATGATGGAGAGAATATGTAGCAATGATCGCGTCATACTTTTGTTTCTGTATAGGTTCCACCAAGCCATTGGAAAAATCGCCTTCATACAAACTTGCTTTAGGCATTTTCTCTTTTGCAATTTCAATCATTCTATCTGAAAAATCTTGTCCGTAAATCGTACAGCCGTTTTCATATAATCTTGAAGTCAGTACTGCTGTTCCAAACCCAATATCTAAGACAGTCTTCGCAGATGAACAAATTACACGATTATAGATTACATTAAGAATAGATTTGTAGCCTGCAAAAGGATACGAGCCGTATTTGTCAGACAAACCTACACTCTTATCATAATCATCTGCCCATAAATCAAAACCTTTTTTATCTTGCATATTTCACCTCGATAACTTCTAATTTGTCTACATCGCTTTAATCTTCTCATATATCCATACAAGTTTTATAGATCTCATTGCATAGAAATTTATACCTTGCTAAATTCAACAAATCCCAATTTGTCACTTTGTCTATGCTACAACTTATATCAAACCGGTTTTTAATAAACTACTTCTATAGTTGCATGACAAGGTTATAACGATAAAGCGATAAAAAAAGAACCCTGCTCGGCCTCGGATATTAACCGGGGTGGCGCGGGTTCTTTGACTAATATACCACATATAAAGAAAAGCCAATATTTCACGGCTTCGAGAAATTCTGGTCGGGTGGACTGGATTTGAACCAGCGACCCCTTGACCCCCAGTCAAGTGCGCTACCAAGCTGCGCCACAGCCCGTATTTAGTTCGTCGCCGTGGCGACCTGTAGAACTATAGCGCACCTTGCC
>JABZHD010000101.1 GCA_015259045.1 Atopobium sp.
ATTCCAGACATTGTATTAGGAACAAACATCTGAACAGCTATCATGCATAAAATGAACAGTACGAGCCACGGTGAAATAAACAGCAAGAGTATTAGGCTTACTACGCCAGAGAAGACATCTATCAAGAGATCAATAAAGACGCGGAAATATGTTTCCTCAAGTAAATCAAGGTCGTTAGTAAGAATCGAGAGCCAATGGCTTGTATTGAATGAGTGAAACTCAGGAATTGAGCGATTGAATATCTTTTTTATCAGCTCATCACGCAGATGCGTTTGACAGCCCTGTATAACTGACCAGCGCAAACGTCTGCAAATCAAGTCGACAATAAAATAGCAGAATATATAGAGGCCAAACCAGAGCCCATCATTCAATGCGTCCGACAAATTGCCATCCATGGCAAGATTAACGGATTGAAGCATTACAAATGAAAGTGCAATTTCGAACAAACTACTTAGAAGAGAAAAGACTACAAAGAATATTAGTTTGCTCTTTTGTTGAGCGTAAAGGTATTTAAGCATGACATCTCCCTTAAAAGAAATTTCATTTTAAAAAGGTTATGACTGCATGCGGTATTCGGTATTCGGTATTCGGTATTCGGTATTCGGTAACCAAACAAAAAACCAGCTCCTCGCGTTTACTCGCGGAGAGCTGGTCATCTTACTAGTAGCACTTGCCTCGTCGTCTTACGATTCCTTTGGCTGCATCGGATCGCCCTCGGCGTTAGCGTCAGAAGGAGTGGAGCTTGGCATACCAAGCAGACGCTGCATTACCATCTCTGGGCTGGTCTCGCTATAACGAACAAGCGAGGTGATGCGCTCGCGCATGTGGTACTCGTGGAGCTCATCCTCAAGCACGCGAATGCGTTCACGCAACTCATCGATAAGATCGTCCTTCTCGAGAGCTCGTTCACGCATGTCCAAAATGCGCACAACACCAGCAAGGTTGATGCCCTCGTCCGTCAGCTTTGAGACAAGATTAAGACGGTCAATGTCCGCGCGAGAATACAGGCGTGTGTTGCCCCTGGAACGGCCGGGGTTGATCAGGCCCTTCTGCTCGTACACGCGCAGCGTCTGCGGATGCATGCCCGTGAGCTCGGCCGCAACGCTAATCATGTAGAGCGGCTTGTTACGGCCGTCGTCCTTCTTTCGAGCCATTACCGCTCCTCTCGGTAGCTGCGCTCGTCGGCATCAAGCAGCGCCTGAAGAGCGTCTCGCTCCTTCTTGGAAAGTTTTGTTGGAACCTTGACGTCCACTGAAACATACAGCGCACCGCGAGTTGCAGGATCCTTTACGCGAGGAGCACCCAAGTTCTTGAACCTGAACGTTTTTCCACTCTGTGTACCTGCGGGAACCTTGAGTCGCACCGTAGTTCCATCAGGCGTTGGCACGTCAACCGAAGTGCCCAAAGCTGCCTCATAGATGCTCACTGGCAGCTTCATGCGCACGTCAGCGCCATCTCGCGAGAAGACCGGATGAGCTGCAACGTTAATGGTAACCACAAGGTTGCCTCGTGGACCGCCGTTAACGCCGTACTCGCCGTGCTTCTTGTAACGCAGCTTCATGCCATCGTAAGCACCAGCTGGCACTTTGATGGTCAGCGACTGCTCCTCACCAGTTGAAGGCACGCGATACGTTGCCTTGCGAGAAGTTCCCTTAAATGCCTCGTCAAACGATACGTTTACGGACATAGTAAGATCGCTGCCTGCAACTGGACGGTTTGCTCGCCCGCCAAAGATATCGGCAAAGTCAAAGCCGCCAGCTCCTGCGCCTGCGCCACCACCAAAGCCGTTAAAGAAATCGGCAAAGTTGGCACCGTTTACGTTGGTGGTATAGGTGAACCCACCCTGGCGACCACCAAATCCACCTCCAGGAATACCGCCGAATGCGAGCATCTGGTCATACTCCTGGCGTTTCTTATCATCAGAGAGCGTGTTGTACGCTTCCGAGATCTCTTTGAACTTGGCCTCATCGCCACCCCTATCAGGATGGTATTTAGCTGCAAGTTTTCTAAACGCTTTTTGAATATCAGACTTCGAGGCGTCGCGCTTCACGCCAAGAACGTCATAAAAAGTCTTACTACCTGCCATTCAGCACGGCCTCCTCTCTAAACTACTCTGTCTTACTCGGTTGCGCCGTTTGCAGCCTCGGCGCCATCTGCGCCGTCTGCGCCATCCACAGCTTCTTGCTCAGCTGGGCGCTTTGGGCCACCGTGGGTAACAACAACCATTGCAGTACGAATGTCCTTGCCGCCCATACGATAGCCCTTTTGGTACACCTGGGAGACGGTCTCGTCATATACCTGGGTGTCCTCAATCTGACTTACTGCCTGGTGAGATAGAGGATCAAAGGCTTCGCCAACAGGGTTAACTACCTCAACACCCTCTTTGTTCAAGACGCCCACAAGCTTATTGCATACTGCGGAGACGCCCTCAACAAACTGCTGAGCTGCAGGGTCTGTCAAGTTGTCCGCGTGCTCAATAGCGCGCTCCAAGTCATCAATAACGGGGAGAAGGTCAACTACCAGCTTCTCTGTTGCGCGCTGGCGCTCATCAAGACGCTCCTGAGCGGTACGACGACGGTAGTTATCCCAGTCAGCCTGCAGACGCAGGAAGCGATCATTTGCCTCAGCTGCCTGCTGCTTAGCTGCCTCAATCTGATCAGAGACCGAGTCAAGCTCAGTCTGCAAACGGTCACGCTCCTGAGCTGCACGCTGAGCATCGGCAGCAATCTCTGCCTCAGCCGTCTCTTCTCCGCGACGAATTGCCTCAGCGACCATCTCTTCTTCGGTCATCGGACGGCCTGCGCCCACCGCACCAGCTGCGCCGTTGGCAGCGGTCGCGTTGCCATCAAGCGTCTGACTTGCGGAACCATCCCCCACAACGCCAACGGCGCCTACGGTTTCATCACCGTTATTCTCGTTATCAAAGGTAGTGTCAACCTTGTTCTGATCTGCTGTTGTCACTGCCATCACCTCCCTATGTGTAGAAGGCGGCCAAACGTTTCCGCCAGCCGCCTCCGAGTCATATCACATTGTCTACCAGCTGCTGCACCAAGTTACCCAAGCGCATATGCCGAGAAACTCAGATTAGTTCTGGTTCTTATCGTCGTCGACAACCTCGTAGTCTGCATCAACAACGTCTGGCTCAGAAGGGTTGCTTGCTGCGCCGTTGTTGCCTGCGGTCTGAGCCTGAGCGTCTGCGTAGACAATCTCTGCGAGCTTCTGACCAACCTCGGTGAGCTTCTCGCCAGCCTTCTTGATTGCCTCAATGTCGGTGCCGTCAAGTGCGGTCTTTGCCTCAGCAACTGCCTCTTCAACAGCCTTCTTCTGATCCTCTGGGACCTTATCGCCAAGGTCTTTGACGGTCTGCTCGGTGCTGTATGCCAGGGAGTCTACCTGGTTGCGGACCTCGATCTCGTCCTTGCGCTTCTTGTCTTCCTCGGCGTGGGACTCTGCGTCCTTGACCATGCGATCAACTTCGTCGTCGGACAGAGCGGTGGAGCCAGAAATGGTAATCTCCTGGGACTTGTCAGTTGCCTTGTCCTTAGCGGTGACCTTCAGGATGCCGTTTGCATCGATGTCAAAGGTAACCTCAATCTGAGGGATACCACGCTGAGCAGCAGGAATACCGGTAAGGTTGAACTTACCAAGGCTCTTGTTGTCAGAAGCCATCTCGCGCTCGCCCTGGAGGACGTGAATCTCAACGGAGGTCTGGTTGTCAGCTGCGGTGGAGTAAACCTTTGTGCTGGAGGTTGGGATGGTGGTGTTGCGGTCGATGACCTTGTCAACAACGCCGCCAAGGGTCTCAACACCCAGGGACAATGGAGTTACGTCAAGCAGCAGGATGCCGGAGACATCACCGGTAAGAACGCCGCCCTGAACAGCTGCACCGTCTGCAACAACCTCGTCTGGGTTGACGGACATGTTAGGCTGCTTGCCGGTCAT
Source organism: Atopobium sp. (assembly GCA_015259045.1). Taxonomy (GTDB): domain Bacteria; phylum Actinomycetota; class Coriobacteriia; order Coriobacteriales; family Atopobiaceae; genus Lancefieldella. Next base: position 3,943 of record JABZHD010000101.1, read on the forward strand.
GCTCTTGACCAGGTCCTGAACAGCTGGCATACGAGTGGAGCCACCGACCAGAATGACCTCGCTGACATCGGAGAGCTGAAGGCCTGCGTCCTGGAGTGCCTTGGTTACAGGGGCCTTGCAGCGGTCGAGAAGATCGCGGGTAATGCGCTCAAACTCTGCACGAGTCAGGGTGTAGTCAAGGTGCTTAGGACCAGATGCGTCTGCAGTGATGAATGGCAGGTTAATCTGTGCCTGCTGAGCGCTGGAGAGCTCCTTCTTGGCGTTCTCTGCAGCCTCCTTGAGGCGCTGAAGTGCCATTGGGTCCTTGCGGAGGTCAATGCTGTTATCGGAGTTGAACTTGTCTGCAAGCCAGTCGATAACACGCTGATCCCAGTCGTCGCCGCCCAGGTGGTTGTCGCCATTGGTTGCAAGAACCTCAACAACGCCGTCCGCAAGATCAAGCAGGGAGACGTCGAAGGTACCGCCGCCGAGGTCGAAGACGAGAACCTTGTGGTCCTGGTCCTTCTTGTCCAGACCGTAAGCAAGAGCTGCTGCGGTTGGCTCGTTGACGATACGCTGAACGTTGAGGCCAGCAATCTTACCTGCATCCTTGGTTGCCTGACGCTGTGCGTCGTTGAAGTATGCTGGGACAGTAATAACAGCGTCGGTTACAGGCTCACCAAGGTACTTCTCGGCGTCTGCCTTCATCTTTGCAAGGATCATAGCGCTGATCTGCTCTGGAGTGTAGTCA
>JABZHD010000102.1 GCA_015259045.1 Atopobium sp.
CTCCTACCTCATTCAAAATAGCGAGAAACCCATTGTGCTCACAGGCTCTCAACAGCCAATGGCAAATCCGTTTACCGACGCCAAACTCAACCTCTACCACTCCGTTCTCTACGCACTCGACGACAGAAGCGCCGGAGTTGTGGTGGTTTTTGGCAACGAGGTTATTGCCGGCACCCGCGCTCATAAACAGCGCACACTGAGCTTCAATGCATTTACGAGCATGAATTATCCACCGCTTGCACACATCCGTGGCAACAAGATTATTCGTAGTGCGCCAAATGAAGAGCAGGTAGATGGCGGTCTTACAACCTATGAAACGCTCAATACGCGTGTCATTGTGCTTAAACTGACCCCCGAGCTTAATCCATCTATCTTCTACCTTCTGAAGAATGACTACGACGCCATTGTGCTTGAAACCTTTGGTATTGGCGGCATCCCCTCATACGATGGCTCTTTTGAGGAAGCTATCACCGATTGGATTGCGTCTGGTCGAACAGTTGTTATTACTACGCAAGTTCCGGAAGAGGGTCTTGACCTGGGTGTATATGAGGTCGGTAGAACCTATCAAGATATGCCCGGCGTTCTCTCTGGAGACGATATGACTACCGAAGCCCTGGTTGCAAAAACTATGTGGATGCTTGGTCAGACCTCCGATCAACGAGAGCAAGAAAAACTGTTCTACCAGGTAATTTGTAACGACAGAATTCCACAGTCCGTGGATACAGAAATTTGTGAGTAGCCGATGAGAGACGCCACATTTAAACCTACCGTGCTCTACCTAATTGCGCTTATCATCTGCGGTTCTAACGGAATCGTTGCAAGCTTTATCAATCTTCCTAGCTACCAAATTGTCTTCTTCCGTATGCTTTTGGGCACGCTCTTTTTGCTCGTGGTTAAGCTTGAACAAAAAGAGGCTTTTACCATTCAAAACTACCCCAAGGACTTCCAGGCGCTCGTTGGATCAGGCATTGCTTTGGGTCTTCAGTGGACTTTCCTTTTTGAGGCGTATCGCCTGGTAGGCGTTGGTATTGCAACGCTTGAATATTACTGCGGTCCCGTTATTGTAATGGCGCTCTCTCCCCTTTTATTTGGCGAGAAACTCACTGCTAAAAAGATACTAGGATTTCTTGTAGTTGTTATTGGCGCTGCTTTAATTATTGGCTATGGAGTTGGACTGAACCTCTCGCCAGTTGGTCTTCTTCTAGGCGCTCTCTCTGCTGTTCTCTATGCCGTCATGGTTATTTGTAACAGGCAGCTCAAAGATGTTTCTGGTATTGAAGGCACCAGCATCCAGCTGGGCATTGGCTGCGCTGTTGTTGCTCTGGTTACTGTTGTGTTCCATGGCATCGAGATGCCCGCAGATCCTGCGTCGGTAAATTGGCTGGCTGTTCTGACCATCGGTCTCTTTAACACGGGCCTTGGATCATTTTTGTATTTCCCACAGCTCACCAAGATTCCTGTTCAGCGTGTGGCGGTCTTTGGATACCTCGAGCCGCTATCTGCAGTTATTTTCTCAGCGCTTATTCTTGGCGAGCCCTTTGGTCTTCTCAAAATAATAGGCACCGCCTGCATCATAGGCGGTGCCATCTTTGCTGAGCTATCAAGTGCCTCTTCAAACAAATCAGAGGCTATCGAAACTCCGCTTTAGCATCTAAGCTGCAAACGAGCTGCACACAAGCTGCCGCGCAGCAGCGTGCGGGTCGCGCTTAAGCCGCTACCGCAAACGAGTCGCGCTTAAGCCGCTACTTACATTGGCATAGTTGGAGCGACAAAGACGCGAGCAGCGTTCTCGCGGTCAAGGTCATACAGGTTCTTTGGATCTCCACCAAAGATCTCTACTGCCTTGAGAAGATCGGAAGCATTTGCCTCTTCCTCACCCTGCTCCTTAACGTACCAGTCAAGCAGCTGCATAGTGCGGAAATCGTTTGCCTTCTGAGCAACGGCATAGCACTCGTTAATACTTGCGGTAATGAACTGCTCGTGCTCGTATGCTGCCTTGATTGGCTCAACTACCTTGGTAAAGGTAAGGTCTGGCTTTGCGATTGCCTCCATGGTTGGAGTCCAATCGTTATCAAGCAGGTAGCGACGAAGGATACGTGCGTGAGCAAGCTCTTCCTGAGACTGAATAACATACCAATTTGCAAAGCCCTTTAAACCCTGCTCCTCATAGAAATCTGCAAAGGTTAGATACAGATAAGCGGAATAAAACTCTTTGTTGATCTGCTGAGTAAGGATGTTACCAACGTTTGTGTCAAGTGCCATGTTCTTCTCTTTCCTCATAACAATGTTTTCTCATAAAAAATGAGAAGCTCTTTGGCTTCTCATTTTTAATACCCAGTTGTTAGTCTCTTAAACAAATTGCACAAAATCTTAATGATAAAAATAGTTACTATTTTTATCTTCTATTTGAATGCGCTGCGCTTGCGCCACCTATACGTTAGTCGCGGGTGAGCTTGCGGTGAATGCGATGAGGACGAGCAGCCTCCTGACCAAGTCTTTCGATACGATTGGCCTGGTAAGCCTCAAAGTTGCCCTCAAACCAGAACCATTTACCCGGGTTCTCGTCGTCACCCTCCCACGCAAGAATGTGCGTAGCAATGCGGTCCAAGAACCAGCGGTCGTGGCTGGTTACTACCGAGCATCCTGGGAAGCGCTCAAGTGCATCCTCAAGGCTTTCCAGCGTCTCAATATCGAGGTCATTGGTAGGCTCGTCCAGAAGCAGGAGGTTTCCGCCCTGCTTGAGCGTAAGGGCAAGGTTTAGACGGTTCCTCTCGCCACCAGAAAGGACACCAGCGCGTTTCTGCTGGTCAGGTCCTTTGAAGCCGAAGCTGGCCACATAGGCACGGCTTGGAATCTCCGTGTCTCCCACCTTGATGAAGGCGTTTCCGTCAGAGACAACCTCCCAAATAGTTTTATCAGGGTCAATTCCCTGCCTGAGCTGGTCAACGTAAGAAATTTGAACCGTCTCGCCAATCTCAAGCGTGCCGGAAGTGAGCTCCTCCTGGCCAACAATAGCCTTGAACAGCGTTGACTTACCAACACCGTTAGGGCCAATCACGCCAACAATACCGTTTCTTGGCAGGCTAAACGAGAGGTCATCGATAAGAACGCGGTCTCCAAAGGCCTTGTGGATGTGATCGGCCTCCAGGACCTTCTGGCCCAGACGCGGACCCACAGGAATCTGGATCTCGGTGAAGTCGAGCTTCTTGGATGCACGAGCTTCTGCTTCCATCTGCTCATAGCGGTCAAGACGCGCGCGGTTCTTTGCCTGGCGAGCCTTAGGAGACGAACGAACCCACTCCAGCTCAGCGCGCATTTTCTTTGCACGCTTGGCGTCCTGCTGGTTCTGAGCCTCAAGACGTGCTGCTTTGTTCTCCAGGTAAGTTGAGTAGTTACCCTCGTAAGGATAGAGCTGTCCGCGGTCAACCTCACAGATCCACTCAGCGACGTCGTCGAGGAAGTAGCGGTCGTGCGTGACGGCCATGACAGCACCGGGGTAATCATGCAGGAACTTCTCAAGCCAGAGCACCGACTCCGCATCAAGGTGGTTGGTGGGCTCGTCAAGAAGCAGCAGGTCAGGTGCCTCGAGAAGTAGACGACACAGGGCTACACGGCGTTTCTCGCCACCAGAAAGGTGGGTGACGGGAGAATCTGGGTCTGGGCACTGCAGCGCGTCCATTGCCTGAGAGAGCTGGCTGTCCAGATCCCAGCCGTTAGCTGCGTCGATCTCGGTCTGGAGCTGGCCCATCTCTGTCATCAGGGCGTCAAAATCGGCGTCAGGATTTCCCATCTCAACGCCAATCTCATTGAAGCGCGCAATCTTGGCAAGCAGGTCACCGAAGGCAAGCTCGATGTTCTCCTTGACCGTTTTGGTCTCATCTAGCGGCGGCTCCTGCTGGAGCAGGCCAACGGTGTAACCTGGGGTAAGCTTTGCCTCGCCGTTAGAGACGTCCTCCATGCCGGCAATGACCTTGAGCAGGGTGGACTTTCCCATGCCGTTTGGACCCACAACGCCGATTTTTGCGCCAGGGTACACGCCGACGGTGACGTCATCAAGGATGACTTTCTCGCCGACAGCTTTGCGAGCCTTGTACATCTGATAGACAAACTCTGCCATGTGCTCCTCCTTAAGGGGGCTGTCAGATGAAATATTCACATAGTCCATTCTAATGAAATATTGCGAGGACTCCACAGTAGAGAAGCGGGAAAGAGGATACGTCTGCAAAACGCGAGGTCACGACGCGAGACGTGAGGGCGTGATGCGGTGCGCGAGAGTGCGACGCGGAACGCAAGTGCGCGATGCGGAACGCGAGAACACACCTATGTCAGATAATCTGTCAAAAAGGCGTATACATTGCACTCAAAACCTCTATATCTTGCAGATTATTTAACTTAGGTGTGTTATTTGCCTCGCATTTAGCAGATTATCTGACATAGGTGTGTAGCTAGAGGCTCGAAAATAGAGGTAGTTAAACTATTTATATATTATTATTCATCATTACGAATATTGGTTCTTATTTATACATAATAATGAATTGACCCATTACTTGTGATCATGGCTCACGTTAGATAGCCATCTTCTGATGGTT
>JABZHD010000103.1 GCA_015259045.1 Atopobium sp.
CACGGTCTACGGCGCGCTGAATGCTATCTCACAAGCGGAGGTCCTTGTGGTTGCAGGAAGTTCGCTGGTAGTGCAGCCCGCCGCCGGCCTTCTCGACTACTACGAGGGCAACAAAATGGCCATTATCAACGCCCAGCCTACGCCGTACGATGGTCGCGCCAATCTGGTGATCAGAGACAGAATTGGCGCCGTCATAGAACAGCTCCTGTAGAAAAACGCCTACCCGCGAAAGTGCAGGTAGGCGTTATCATTTCAATCAATGGCGAGAAATCCGACGCGCAAGAAAGTCGCGCAGTGAAAGCTCGCATAAGGCGTGATGCGCGAGAAACCCGAGAACCCCTTGAATTAGTTGGCTTCCTCGGCGAGCGTCTGAAGCGTTGCCATGAGAGATGGAACAACCTGCTTCTTACGGCTGACAACACCTGGAAGAACAGCAATGTTGCCATCAACCTTTACGTTAAAGGCGCGCTCGATGACATTGGCAGCATTTGCGCCGTAGAAGAGCATCTCGGTGACCTGGCTCTTAACGTCGGTGAACATGTAGAAGACCATTGGAAGCTCTTCGGACTTAGCGGCAGGCTCCAAGAATGGTCCAACAAGTTCCTCTGCAGCTTTGCGGCTGGACTCGGTCATGAAGGAGCCCTGGCCAACGCCAAACTTTACGCCGCCACGGCTGAATACCTTGTAGTCACCATGGAAGACTTCTTCTGCAGTACGACCAGTGAGGTCTGCGCCAGCGTCAAACATTTGCTCAGAGTAAGCGTCAATGTCTTCTCCGCAAATCTCTGCAAGCTTCTTACCAGCAACAATATCGCGCTCGGTGCAGGTAGGGGAGCGGAATGCAAGGGTGTCGGAAAGAATTGCAGAGAGCATAAGGCCAGCAATATTCTTTGGAATCTCAATGCCGTACTCGTGGTAGAGACCATAGATGATGGTGCAGGTGCAGCCAACAGGGACGTTTCTAAAGGTAATTGGGTTAGAAGTCTCAATGGAGCCGATGCGGTGGTGATCAACAATCTCCATAATCTCTGCCTGCTCAAGACCATCAACTGCCTGAGTGCGCTCGTTGTGGTCAACAAGAATGACATGCTTCTTGCGAGGATTTAAAAGACCAGGACCGCTGATAAGACCAGCAAAAGTGCCGTTCTCGTTGATAACAGGGAAGAAGCGGTGCCTTGAGTTGGTCATTTCCTTACGAGCATCATCAATTGCGGTGTTGACGCTGAACTTAAGGATGTCGTCAGTGAGCATCTTCTCACGTACAGGCATAGACATGATAAGCAGGCGAGCTACCTCAAAGGTGTCGCGTGGAGTGCTGATAATAGCGCAATCACGCTTTTTAGCCAGGTCAATAACGTCCTGAGCAATTGGAGCATCACAAGAGACAATAAGGCAGGAAGCGCCGTGCTCAACTGCGATAGTCTGGTTCTCATGGTTGCCAGCAACAACAATGATATCGCCAGCATCAACAATCTCTGAAAGAGCGGAAGCGCTGGTACCAACGCGAATATTGCCCTGCTTAACAACGCCCTGAGGATCACCAAGAACTATGGTGCCACCAAGCGTAGAAACAATATTTGCATAGCTTGTCTTAGCCTTAGAGAGCAGGTTTGGCTCGGAAAGACTCATGTTTGCATTTGCAATATCTTTAACGGCAATCAGGCCAGTAAGCTCTTCTTCCTCATCAGTAACGCAAAGTGTATCAAGCTTGACGTCCTGCATAAGCTGCCAAGCAGCATAGAGGCTCATTCCAGCATCAACTTTTGGCTGAGCTTGAATTTCTGCATCTTTAATTTGAGGAGTAACCGTAGTAATAAGCTGCGGCTCTTCAAAGCCAAAGTGATTTAAAACAAAGGCGGTCTCACGGTTGAGTGAGCCAGCGCGACGAGCTTCATAGATAGGGTTATCAATCTGATTTTTGAGATACGCATAAGAAATTGCAGCACAAATGCTGTCTGTATCTGGGTTCAAATGGCCAATGATATTTACTTTACGAATTGCTTCTGCCATCTTCGCCTCCCTGGTAATGTCGATGATGTAACTTTCTAATTAGAACACACTTTAGTAAGCACATTTTGTTTCTTTTTTAATACCACCTTGTAGTGTACCCCTCTCTCTTTTTACTTAGAACAGAAAATCGCAGAAAAACAGCGGGCGTACCTGTGAATCTGATAAATGTGTATAGGACAAATGACAATTCAAAAGTTGAAGGAAATTAGTACAATGAAATAGTTAACAAATCGATTGAATTGGAATACCTAGTGAGTTCTCCTACGCGTTTTTCTGCTAAAAAAAGAAACGCTCGTCATATGGTTAAAGCAGCGCACGTCCCTGAGCCTTCATCTGAGGCAAGGGAAGTTGCACCTGTAGAAGCACCTCAGGCTTCCGTAGAGAAGGTTGATACTACGGCAAGTCCAGCAGCTGCTCTTCAGACTGCATCTGAGCAGCTTTCATCTGCTTTTGCGTCGTTTGCGCAGCGTAAGCCTGCAGAAAAACCTGCTGCACAGCCTGCAGAAAAGTCCGCTACACAGCTCGCAGAAAAACCTGAAGAAAACATGCGGTCTAAAGTTGCGCCAGAGAAAAAGAAGCGCCAGAAAACTCCTCTATCTGCACGTAAAAGCATTCGTGTGGAGAAGCGTCCTCGCAATCAAGTAGACCCAGAACCAGAACAGCGCCATTCTCGCCCGGTGAGTGCGGGCAGAAGAAAGCTTGAGCTGGTAAGTGTCGTTGCAATTTTGGCGCTTGCGGTGCTCTCGATTGTGCTGGTTAACCGACCAAGTCAAAAAACGCTGGTATTTGGCGACAATCAGGTGACGTATACCGGCACAACCATTCAGGGAAAGATGAATGGTCAAGGCAAGATGACTTTTGAGAATGGCGATACCTACGAGGGAGAATTTGTCGACGGGTATTTCCAAGGTACGGGAACGTACACCTCAAAAGATGGCTGGACGTACGAAGGTCAGTTTGTAAAAGGTCAGGCAGATGGCCAGGGAAGGCTCACTACACAAGACAACATTGTGTACGAAGGAACTTTTAAGCAAGGGATTTATCAAAGTGCGAATTAAATGGTTTTCGCTTGTACGTATAACAGGACTTGTTTTAGTCCTCATATATCACTTTTTTAAGGACGCGCTTCCAGGCGGCTTCATTGGCGTCGACGTATTCTTTACGTTCTCGGGCTATCTCATCACGGCTCTTTTGATTGACGAGTTTGCTCGCTTTAGATCTATCGACGTCATTGGGTTCCTACGCAGGCGTTTCTACAGAATTGTGCCGCCGCTTGTGTTTATGGTGCTGGTCTGTACGCCATTTCTTCTGCTTGTGCGTACCGAGTTCATTTCCGGTATTAAGTATCAGATTGCCGCAGCTCTTGGCTTTGTAACTAACTACTTTGAGATAGTTCTGGGCAACAGCTACGAGAATCAATTTGCTCCTCACGTGTATCTGCATACCTGGAGTCTTGCCGTTGAAATGCACTTTTATGTGCTCTGGGGTCTGTGCGCCTGGCTGCTTGCTTGCATGAGCAAAACAATTAGAAGCTATAAGGTAAAGATTGCTGGAGCTTCCCTGGTGCTGTTGGTTGTTACTTACTTGGCGATGGCCACCGGCGCCCAAAACTCCACGAATCTGTCTATCCAGTATTTCTCGACGCAAACGCACGTGTTCCCCTTCTTTATCGGCGCGCTTTTATCGTGTGTTGCAGGAATTGCCCAGACAGGTGAGCTCTTTGACCAGCTCGAGCAGAAGCTTTCTACTCAGCTAACGCTTGTGGGCCTTGTGGCAAGCTGCGGCGTTCTTGTCTTCCTGAGCGTCTTCATGCACTTCGAGGATCTCTTCACGTACACCTTTGGTTTCCTTTTTGCCTCGCTCGCAGCAGCCGCAATGATTTTCTTTGCTCGCATGTTGCATCAAAAAACCGAGGGTATCAACGAGCCTGGCGTCGTTTCTTTTGTGGCAGATACCAGCTACGGCGTGTATCTGTTCCACTGGCCTTTGTACATTATTTTTGCCGAGAAGGTCGATCCAGTCCTGGCTGCACTCCTAACCCTGGTGCTTTCGTTTGTATTTGCAAGCTGCTCGTTCTATGTACTTGAGCCAGCGTTGGCAGGGAAGTCTCCAGAGATCTTCTCGCGCATCAAGCTTGATGGTCAGAAGGTTTTGCGAGGTGCCGGCCTTGCGCTTATTCCTTTTGCTGCGGCCGTTGCCTTTATTGCGCTAACCGCTCCACAGCTCAGCGATTTCCAGAATGATCTGCTGCTCAACGCTTCGTTACAGGAGCAGAGTGCCATGACCATGACTCGCAAGCATGCGGATACCTCGCAGGCAAGCAACTACAACGTTGTTGAGGGAGTCACCTACATTGGCGATTCTGTTTCGCTGCGTGCTCGTTCTTACCTGCAGGATGCGCTACCCGATGCTCAAATTGACGCTTCGGTTAGTAGAAACGTGGCAATGGGCGTAGATTTGCTGCAGTCTGCGATCGATAACAACACCCTCTACCAGGACGTTGTTGTTGCCCTGGGCACCAACCCTGTTGGCGGCGCCGATGCGGTTGATAAGATTGTGGACAT
>JABZHD010000104.1 GCA_015259045.1 Atopobium sp.
GACTCTGAGGTTGCGGTAAGTTCCGTCCCAAGTTCCGGCAGCTTAAAGCGACAGCTGCCCAACCAGCTCGATGGTGTTTTTCTTAGGAGCTGAAGGTTCTTCTCGCCAGGATTTGTGGCAGCTTGTTCGGACGCTTCCGATTCAGATGCGGTGAGTTCAAGCGCTTCCGTCAGGTCAACAACCTTGTCCTCAAGAAACCCTTGGATTCCGTTGCGCATCCCGAGCACGCGAAGACCCTGGGCATGAGCTGCGCGAATAACGCCTGCAAGCGATGCATTGATAGCCGCGGTTGGGCCACCTGACTGTCCGACTAGGATTGTGCGAATTGCGTGCTCTGATGTGGTGTTCATGGGCGCCTCGGATTCTCGAGAGTTGACGTATCAAGTATACCCGCGGCAGGAGGCTACTGCGTCAGTGAGACGCCGTGAGAATAAAGTGATTTTCCTTAATAAATCGTAAGAGCTGCGGTGCTGTTATATCGGCTGACGGGGGATTGACAATAATCTGCAGATAAAGTGAAGCTTGATGGCTCAGATGCATTGTGAAATGGCTTAGGCAATGTGATTTGAACTCATCTGAGTTTGCTCAATTCATATTTATGCATATGTTCTGTCTTATATACATAATTATGAATGAAGATATATCAAAGATTTAATTACCCTAAATTTCAGGGTTAAGCAAACACACCTAAGTCAGATAATCTGCAAAATCAAAGGTGAAAAACACATCTAATAAAGATATTCTGCATGAGATGAGCGTTTTAGGCGGAATGTATAGGCATTTTCAGCAGATTATCTGACATAGGTGTGTTCGAGCGTTCCGAAGCCAACGCGGATGCACCTACGGAACCCGTGCGCCCGCTAAAAAACCGCACGTGGCGAGAAACCCGCAGGTCTCGCAGCCGTTCTCGGCCCGCGCCGCGCTCGCACCCGACGCCTGACCGCTGCGCCGCCCGCCGCACGCGCACACAAAAAGCCGCACCTCAAATGAGATGCGGCTTTTTAGCTTCTAGCAGCCTAAACAGCGTTGCACTCGGTTGGACCGGTCGCACACCGTCTAGCGCACAACCTGCGGGTTTAGCGAAGGTTGTAGAAAGCGTCCATGCCCAGGTACTCAGCGCCGTCAGCGAGGTCATCCTCGATGCGGAGAAGCTGGTTGTACTTAGCAACACGCTCGGTACGAGCAGGTGCACCAGTCTTGATCTGACCAGCGTTGGTTGCAACAACAAGGTCAGCAATGGTGGTGTCCTCGGTCTCACCGGAACGGTGGGAGACAACTGCGGTGTAACCTGCGCGCTTAGCCATCTCGATAGCCTCGAGGGACTCGGTCAGGGTACCAATCTGGTTGACCTTGATGAGGATGGAGTTACCAGCGTGAACCTCAATGCCCTTCTTCAGGCGCTGAGTGTTGGTAACAAAGAGGTCGTCGCCGACGAGCTGGATCTTCTTGCCCAGACGCTGGGTAAGGATCTTCCAACCGTCCCAGTCCTCCTCTGCAAGGCCGTCCTCGATGGAGACGATTGGGAATTTCTCAACCATTTCCTCGTAGTAAGCAACCATTTCCTCGGAGGTAAGGGAGCGACCCTCGCCCTTGAGGTCATACTTGCCGGTCTCCTTGTTGTAGAACTCAGAAGAAGCTGGGTCCATAGCAAAGCGGAAGTCCTTGCCAAGCTCAAAGCCAGCAGCCTGAACAGCCTCGGAAAGAAGCTCAAGTGGCTCCTCGTTGGACTTAAGGTCTGGAGCAAAGCCGCCCTCGTCACCAACACCGGTGTTGAGGCCCTGGGACTTCAGAGTGTCCTTGAGGGTGTGGTAAACCTGTGCGCACCAGCGAAGAGCGGTGGTGAAGTCAGGAGCACCAACAGGCATAATCATGAACTCCTGGAAGTCAACGTTGTTGTCAGCGTGGACGCCACCGTTGAGGACGTTCATCATAGGAACAGGAAGAGTGTGAGCGTTTGCGCCACCGAGGTAAGCGTAAAGTGGAAGCTCAGCAGAAGCAGCTGCAGCGTGAGCAACAGCAAGAGAAACGCCGAGAATAGCGTTTGCACCGAGGCGACCCTTGTTTGGAGTGCCGTCAAGCTTGATCATAGCGAGGTCAAGGCCGCGCTGATCCTCTGCGTCCCAACCAATAACGAGGTCGCGAATCTCAGTGTTGACGTGCTCGACTGCCTTCAGAACGCCCTTGCCCAGGTAACGGCTCTTGTCGCCGTCGCGAAGCTCTACAGCCTCGAACTCACCAGTGGAAGCGCCGGAAGGAACGATTGCACGACCAAAGGAGCCGTCGTCAAGAACAACCTCAACCTCAACGGTTGGATTGCCACGGGAATCGAGGACCTCACGTGCGTGAACATCAAAAATCTGGCTCATAGCTCACCTTTCTTTAGGTTTAACATTTTGCTGATTGCACAGACATAACTAGTATACCCATTCTGTTATGAGGTGTGTATTGTAATTACACATAGTATTAGGCTCGGGAGAGATAGTATTTCACCAGGCAGACACACCGTCCACCTGGCCAAATAGAAAATACCTGCGTAATTCTGCAGAATCATGCGGAATTCTTCAGAATCGTTTAGCAAATATATAAATTATTTCTGCGGATAAACAACAACCAGCAGCATCTTGAACTCTTCTGGAGCCTGAAGTGCATGTGGATGACCAAGCGGCATCACAATGGATTGACCAGCTTCAAGGTTGTAAACGTCGTCATCGATGGTAATGCTTGCGCGACCCTCAAGAATGGTGACAAATGCGTCGCCACCTGCGCGATGGCTTGCAATCTCTTCGCGCGCGCCAAAACCAAAGAGAGTGACGCTAACGGCATCGTTTTGTGCAAGAGTCTTGCTGATGACCTGGCCAGGAAGGCATGCAACCTGGTCTTTAAGGGTTACTACAGTCTTTGCGTCGATGTTCTTCATAACGCCAGGAATCAATTCTTCGGACATACTAACCTCCAACGGTAAATGTTATCGATGACTAGCATTTACCCGAACCAGCCGTCTTCAATCAGTAAATTTCAAAAAAATCGCAGGTAGAAATTGCTTTTTTTAAAGCAATTTGCTGAGCAGCGAAGTCATCTTTCCCTGAGAGACCACAATCACGTGATGCATTGCGCGCGACAGGGCGGTATAGAGCCTACGGCGAGAAATTCCGTCTGCTTTATACACTTCCTCTTGTGCATCGGCAACGATGACCTGATCAAACTCAAGGCCCTTTGCTAGTGCAAGGTCGAGAAGAATAACGCCCTTCGCGGGGAGGGAATCATGGTTGGTGAGCACCTTGACCGCAGACCCCTCCAGCTGCTTGGCAAGCCAGCGAACACGAGACTTCTCGGTACACACAATGGCGGTCAGTCCGTCAAACTCTTGCGCCTGCTCAACAAGGGACTTCATCGTTTGCAGGTACTCGGCACGCTCAGCATCTTTGTCGTCAGCTACCACCTCAAAGAACTCAGGCTTTTTACCGCCGCGTTGAACGGAGCTTGTCTGGCCACGCTCTTCTTCGCTCAAAAGAGAGGTAAAGAGTGCGGTAATCTCGGGAGAAGAACGATAGCTGGTCAGAAGCTTACAGGTAGAAACGGCGCCCTCGCCGTGTGTTGAGGTAAAGATTTTCTCAATCTGCTCAAATGTTGCGGTGTCTTCCCAAATTGCCTGGTTGGAGTCACCCAAAAGCAGGAAGTGCGCACGTGAGAAGTACTTTCCAAGTACCATAAGCTGCGTCTCGGTATAGTCCTGAACCTCGTCAATCATGACAAACTTGACGTTTTTCTCGCCAGCTCCTGTGATAAGAAGTCGCAGGTAGACGCACTCGGCGCCGCTCAGCGCGGAGGTGTTGAGCATGCGCATGCCAATGCGGTCGATGCGGAGCCAGGAAGCGGACTCGATGACCTCGTGCGCGGAAGCATAGCGCCAGTTGAGGAACTCGCGGGTGCGCGCCAGAACTTCTTCCTCGTCGGAAGGACTGATAGTGCGGCCAAAGACCTCAAGCTGCTGCTCAACGTCAAGGGAGAGCATCTCTTCTTGGATTTCGTCGTTGTGAGCCATCTGGCCAAGTCTGCGCTCTAGGCGGGTATGGAGCTCGTCTTTGGCAAGCGCAATGAGGCGCGGACCCACAGGGAATTGTGAGAACTTTGCCACAGAACTGGCCACTTGAGCTGGCTTGATAAGCGTAGTGCCTTCAATAGAAATGGCCTTGAAGTCGTCCTCGTAGAGCTCAAGCGAAGCAAGTTGCTCCTCAAGCTTCTTCAGGGAATCGGGGTTGTTGTGGGCGCCCGATGCGTGGTCGGCAAGACCCAATGCCTTGAGGAAAGAATCCCAGGTAAATACCTGCGGATTGTGCTCGCCCATGCTAGGCAAAACGGTATTAATGTAGCGAGAAAACATCTCGTTGGGAGTGAACAGATACACCTGATCTGCGGTCAGCGTAGTGCGCTGCTGGTACAGAAGGTACGCGATGCGCTG
>JABZHD010000105.1 GCA_015259045.1 Atopobium sp.
TAGCTGTTTAGGGCGTATATACTGAGGATAATAGCAATTTCCGGCTCACTATAAAGAACGTCTTGTACGTAATAAAATATGGACTAGGGAGGCCAGATTATGCGAGAAAAGCTGTTTGATTACGTTGCAAATCAGTACGGCATAAACCCCGACTATCCCTTCTCGACAGCTCCAACGTATGCTGTTTTACGCCACCCACACAATAATAAGTGGTTTGCGCTTGTTGCTGATGTACCTGGTCAAAAGCTAGGTCTGGAGGAATCCAGACGCAAAGATCTTGTTAATGTGAAAATAGATGATCCATTTCTTCTGGAAATGCTTCTGCACCAGGATGGCTATCTGCCTGCATACCACATGAATAAAGAGCATTGGATTTCCGTGCTTTTAGATGGCTCAATTGACTTTGATGAACTCTGCCAATGGATTGATGCGAGTTATTTGGCAACAAACTAACGAATATCTTCTTAAGTGATTGGGTAAGAATCAGCAATCCGTCAACCAACCATTGGAGGTTGCTTTACATGACAGAAAAGCGCGCTATTACGTTTGACGAGAACTTCTTCAACAGGATGGGACAGATTGGCAGCATACTATCAGTCATGATGTATGTTTCTTATATCCCTCAGATTACCAATAACCTTGCTGGAAACAAAGGTAGTTTTATCCAGCCGCTGGTTGCTATGATTAACTGCACCGTGTGGTTTATTTACGGCGCTTTCAAGAAAGAGCGCGATGTTCCTATTATGATTGCTAACGCCCCTGGTATTCTCTTTGGACTTGTTACTGCGCTAACCGCGCTACTATAAGCGGAGAAACACGCAGCAAGCTAACTCAGTAAATAAGGCGGTCATATGGCGCTTATGGATGTCTATAGGGTTATCTGTATTCCTATGGCTGCCTTTTATTTTTTTACGGTGTATCTGCTTCTTGGAAAGAGGAACTTGAGCAAAGTTTTTAAGCACACAAACTTTGATCTGCTCCGTTTTGGAATGCTCATGCTTTTCTATATCTTTGTGGGCATCGCATTTTTTATCGCCATAATGTTTCTTACTACAGAAGCTGCGCTGAAACAGCAATTCCTTGTTCCAGCCTTTATGGGCATTGGCGTCCTTGTTATTGTCTGTGGCGTCTTCACGCAAATAGCCAAACGCTCTACTCACGAGACCCTGCAGACTATTAGGGACATAGCTGTGCCTCTTATCTGGGGCATTGTATCGTTTGCGTATATGCAAACTGCACTCTATTTAGTGGGTCTGGCAAAATAATCGCACGATGTTGCCACGTCGCTCAGCTTAATCTGGGCACTTCTCCTTTAAGCACCCGACTGCTCTTCGGAAGGTTTCTAAGCTTCAGAAGACTTTTGCCCTTCAAGAGCCTTCTGACGACGCTCTTTGAGGTATCTTCCAAGTGGAGCAGTAACAACAAAGTGATTCACAAATGCTCCGCAAGTTGCTAGCAAAGCTGCAACCAGTGCATTTACATAAGGATGCCATGCTGGGAAATACTGTGCCAACGCTTGCTGAATTGGAAAAGCCCAAAGGTAAATACCATAGGACAGCTCAAATTTGGTGCCAAACGTACTAAAGTGGTTGCCCATTCCATACGCAAGGCAGAAGCAAGCAATAGGAAAAACCGTCAGCATTGCCAGATTATCGATGCCGCTAAAGACCATAACAAACCACAGAACAATCGACGCAAGGCCCAAAACAGGCGAGATAGTAATGTGGTCTCTGAGCACCCAAATCAAAACACCCAGGAAAAACAGAAGAACCGCACGTACAACGCTGAGCTGAAGCGGAGAAAACTTCACGTAATACACTGCTGCCAACGCAAAAACAGGTATCGAGAGCAGCAAAAATTTCTTCTTATCAAACTTGGTGAGCTTATAGCTGATAAAACACAAGATATAGCAGATAAACTCAACAGGAAGCGTCCATAGCGCAGCATTAACCACGTCGCCCGAAGGATTGTTGGTAAACACTCCCGGCAACTGATGCACCATAATTAAGGCGCCATTGAGCAGGTACTTGTACGTCTGTGGATTAGTAAAATACTCCACAGGTGAAAGCGTTGAAAGCATTGGACCAAGTACAAACGCAGTCAAAATAACAACAAATAGAAGCTCGGGAAAAAGCCTCAAAATGCGTGCCGAGAAGAACTTTTTTGCCTCAGGATAGTGCTCACAGCTACGTGCAATCAAAAATCCACCAAAGAGGAAGAAAACGCCAACAGAAACACCGCCTGGACTCAAGCGGTCACCAGTAAACTTCAAAAGATAGCTACCAGCATCGCCACCCAAAACAACTGCATAACAGTGGGACACAATAACCATCAGTGCAGCAACAAACCTTATAAAGTTCAGGTTATTGACTCGCGATGTTGCTACGTCGCTCAGTTTGATCTGGGCACTTCTCGCCATTTACTCGCCTAACTCTATACGAACCTTTTGACCCTCAACGTGAACTCTATCCTGGGCGAAGAGCTGCAACACCTCAGGATAAAGCTGGTGCTCTACCTGGTGAATCGCCTCTTCAAGCTGGTCAACAGTCCAGCCCTCTTCAACCACAACTGGTCGCTGAGCAATAATGGGACCGCGGTCGTAATCAGCATTTGCCAGGTGAACGGTGACGCCCGTCACCTTGACACCGTACTCATACGCATCCTGAATAGCATGCGCGCCGCGGAAGCTTGGCAGCAACGCCGGATGCAGATTGAGTACACGATTAAGGAAGGTGTTCAGAATAGGAACGCCGACTTTGCGCATATAACCAGCCATAACAACATAATCAACGTTATAGCGCTTGAGCTCGGTGGCAATAACCATATCTGCAACAAATGGATCTTCGTACGTCTCTTTTGAGAGCGTCAGGGTTTGCAGACCGGCTGCCTCCGCCCTCTTCAGACCATATGCATCGGGGCGAGAAGAAACAACCAGTTCAATGGTTGCGTCTAGCTTGCCAGCATCAATGGCGTCAATAATGGACTGAAGGTTGGTGCCTGAGCCGGAAAGAAGAACGCCAAGCTTAATTGGCATCGTTATAGACCACCTTTCCGGTGCCTGGGATAATCTGACCCATGACAAATGGCTCAAATCCCTGGTCAGAGAGGGCTTCTGCTACATCGTCAACGTCGTCCATGTCGACGATAAGAGCCATACCAACGCCCATGTTGAAGGTGCGATACTGCTCATCAAGAGACAGATTTGCAGCGTTAGAAACGTATGAAATAACTGGTGGAATATCCCATGCAGGGCCTGCCTCTCCACCACGATCAACCTCTGCGTCAAGGTGAGCTGGCAGTGCACGGTTAAGGTTCTCGGTGATTCCACCACCGGTAATGTGTGCCATAGCCTTGATAGGAGCTCCTGCGCGGAGTGCGGCAAGCAATCCACCTGCGTAAATAGTAGTTGGACGCAAAACAGCGTCTGCGAGTGACTCTCCACCGAGCTCCTCTAGTGGCTGGTTAAGCTCCTCGACAGTCTTACCCTCAATGGCTACCTTACGTACCAGCGAATATCCGTTGGAGTGAATGCCAGAAGAAGGAAGTCCCAGAATGACGTCACCTTCACTGACCTTCTCGGGACCTAAGATCTTTGGTTTGTCGACAACGCCTACGACAAAGCCAGCAAGATCGTAGTCATCAGGATTCATAACACCTGGATGCTCGGCCATCTCGCCGCCTACCAGCGCACAGCCACTCTTGCGGCAGCCTTCTGCAATGCCGCCAACAACCTCGGCAACTGCCTCGGCTTTAAGCTTGCCCACAGCAACGTAATCCAAGAAAAACAGCGGCTCGGCGCCCATGGGAACAATGTCATCGACGCACATGGCAACCAGGTCCTCGCCCACCGTGTTGTGGCGGTTGAGCAGCTGGGCGATGGCAAGCTTAGTGCCAACGCCGTCGGTGCCGCTGACCAGTACAGGCTCTTCCATGTCTTTAAAGCTGCAGCCGAGAAGCAAGAGCCAAAGCCGCCCAGGCCGCCAATGACCTCGGGACGAGTAGTTGTAGCAACAGCAGCCTTGATGGCGTCAACCGCGCGAGCGCCTTCATCAACGTCAACGCCTGCGTCGGCGTAGGTAATCTGCTTGGTTGGATCAGCGGAAGTAGTCATTATTCTCCTTCTTACTGCTTTGAGGGGACAAAGCCCTCGTCAATTAACTGCTGTTCTACCTGGTCAAACTTACGTGCAAAAGATGGGTTTAGATTATCTGGGGTGTTTTCTGGCAAGAACCTCTGGTAGAAGTCTTCCGGAATTGCCACAGGATACCTGCCGCTAAAACAAGACTCACAATAACCGCGAGAAGGAACGCAGGCAAGCAGACCCTCCAGGCTCAAAAAGCCTAAGGAATCTGCGCCGATATAATCGCAAATCTCTTCTGTACTCATTTTTGCCGCAACAAGCTGGTCCTGATCGGCAGTATCAATACCGTAGAAGCAAGGCCATGCAACCTTAGGA
>JABZHD010000106.1 GCA_015259045.1 Atopobium sp.
TTTGCTTCATACGATATGCTCATGACCATTGCGCCAGGCATGATTTTGACACTGCTTTCGGCCTTTATTAATGGTACTTACATGCTGGTTGGCTATTTGAGTCACGGCTTCGTTGCTACTGACGCAGAGATTGCCATGAGTGTAGGATCTTTGGTCATGACGGTTTTCTCGATGTACGTGGTCTTCTTTATTCTGGCGCTTATTACCACCATCTCGGAGTACAAGCATTTCCACGTGAAGAAGAAGTGGCGTATTTTTACCAATCTCTTTACGTTCCCTATTTTTATGATGACGTATATCCCTATTACCGTTGCGGCTTTGTTCAAAAAGGTTGAGTGGGTTCCTACTAAACATGACATTGCTGTTAACTTTGAGGATGTTATTGCTTCAAGTGGGAGTTCAAATTAAATAATTAGCTCCACTGGTGGTACAATGCCAAAACACGTTGAGCATGACCGGTAGGTCAGGAGGGAGCCAAAAACAATGGCAAAGTTCTTCGAAGGCGAATCACACACATTTTCTGAGTACCTTTTGGTTCCTGGCTATTCATCAGCTGAGAATATCCCTGCAAATGTTTCTTTGAAGACTCCTCTTGTTAAGTTTAAACGTGGCGAGAAAAGCGCAATTGAGCTCAACATTCCTATGGTATCTGCAGTAATGCAGTCAGTATCCGGTCCTCGTTTGGCAATTGCCTTAGCCCAGCAGGGCGGCATTGCCTTTATTTATGGTTCTCAGTCCGCTGAGGATGAGGCTCAGATGGTTCGTGAGGTTAAGAGTTACAAGGCAGGCTTTGTTGTTTCTGACTCAACACTCACTCCAGAGATGACCCTTGGTGACGTGCTTGACCTTAAAGAGAAGACTGGTCACTCCACCATGCCTGTCACTGATGACGGCACTTCTCGCGGTAAGCTCGTAGGTATTGTTACCTCTCGTGACTATCGTCCTTCTCGCGACGATCGCTCTAAGCTGGTATCTGAGTTTATGACCCCAGCTGATAAGCTTATTACCGCAGCTGAGGATACCACCCTCAAAGTGGCAAATGATCTTATCTGGGACAACAAGCTCAACACCCTTCCTATTGTCGATAAGAACGGCCACCTGGTCAGCCTTGTATTCCGCAAGGATTATGATTCCCACAAGTCTGCTCCAGATGAGCTTCTTGATGACTCTAAGCGCTACATGGTTGGCGCTGGTATTAATACTCGTGACTATGAGACTCGTGTTCCTCTGCTTGTTGATGCAGGCGCTGATGTTTTGTGCATTGACTCTTCTGAGGGTTATTCCGAGTGGCAGAAGCGTACGCTTGAGTGGGTTCGTGCAACTTACGGTGATTCCGTCAAGATTGGCGCAGGTAACGTTGTAGATGCTGAGGGCTTCCGCTTCTTAGCAGAGGCTGGCGCTGACTTTATCAAGATTGGTATTGGCGGCGGTTCTATCTGCATCACTCGTGAGCAGAAGGGCATTGGTCGTGGTCAGGCAACCTCTGTCATTGATGTTGCTCGCGCTCGTGATGAGTACTTTGAGGAGACTGGCGTCTATATTCCAATCTGTTCTGACGGTGGAATTGTCTACGACTATCACATGACTTTGGCCCTTGCTATGGGCTCTGACTTTATGATGCTTGGCCGTTACTTTGCTCGCTTTGATGAGAGCCCTTCTGACCGCGTTATTGTTAACGGCTCTTACATGAAGGAGTACTGGGGCGAGGGTTCTGCACGTGCTCGCAACTGGCAACGTTACGACCTTGGCGGCAACAAGCGCGGTCTTTCCTTTGTTGAGGGCGTTGATTCTTACGTTCCATACGCGGGTCCTTTGAAGGATGGCGTTGATGCATCGCTTTTGAAGGTCAAGTCCACCATGTGCAACTGTGGTGCTCTTGATATTCCTGAGCTTCGCGATAAGGCAAAGATTACACTTGTCTCTTCAACTTCAATTGTTGAGGGTGGCGCACACGACGTCTTGCTGAAAGATTCAAACCAGCAGGTCAGCTACAATTTCCGTTCATAACTCACAGGATGTATGGACTACGAGCGTCACCAAGTATTTTGCTTGGTGACGCATCGCTATAAGAAAGGGGAACTCGTGGAAAACGAGGAAGTACAGAACGTATCCGATACAGGTGATTTTCCTGCCTACGATGCCGAGGCTATTGAAACTAAGTGGCAGCGTGTCTGGGAAGAGCAGAATCTTTACAAGACAGAAGAAGACAGCTCAAGGCCTAAAAAATACGTTCTGGAGATGTTCCCTTATCCTTCAGGCGATCTTCACATGGGTCACGCTCGTAACTACACCATTGGCGATGCTATGGCTCGTCAGGCTCGTATGCGTGGCTTTGACGTTTTGCATCCAATGGGCTTTGACGCTTTTGGTCTTCCTGCAGAAAACGCTGCTATTAAGCACAATACTCAGCCTTCTGTGTGGACTCATAAGAATATTGACCAGGCTGTAAAGACCATGTTCCGCATGGGCTTTGCTTACGACAAAGACCGCATGTTTAACACATGTGACCCTGAGTACTACAAGTGGGGTCAGTGGATCTTCCTCAAGATGCTTGAGAAGGGTCTGGTATATCGTGCAACAAGCCCTGTTAACTGGTGTCCTAACGATAAAACTGTTCTTGCAAACGAGCAGGTAGTTAACGGTAAGTGCTGGCGCTGTGGCGCGGTTCCAGAGAAACGTGAGCTCTCTCAGTGGTATCTGCGCATCACTGATTACGCTCAGGAGCTCCTCGACGACCTTGACCAGCTTGAGGGCTGGCCAGAGCGTGTTCGTGCCATGCAGGCTAACTGGATTGGACGCTCCGAGGGCGCAGAAATTGACTTTACCCTGGCAGATACCGATGGTGTCACGCCAACCGATAACAAGATGACTGTCTTTACCACTCGTGCAGACACCATCTATGGCTGCACCTTCATGCTGCTTCCACCAGAGTCTAAGCTTGCTGCTGAGCTGGTAGGGGATTCAGAGTACAAGGCTGCCTTTGACGCCCTTCACGAGGAGGCCGTAAAGGTTTCTTCCATTGATCGCCAGGGAACAGACCGCGAGAAACACGGTGTATTCACTGGCCGTTACGCAATTAACCCCGTTACCGGACAGACCGTACCAATTTGGGTTGCTGACTACGTCCTTCTCGACTATGGTACTGGCGCCGTTATGGGTGTTCCATCAGGCGATAAGCGCGACTTTGACTTTGCTAAGAAGTATGACCTGCCTATTATTCCTATTATTTGCGAAGAGGGAACTGATATTTACGAGGAGCTCAAGGGAGTTTCCGAGTACAAGGTAACTTCCGTTGACTGGGACGGTCCAATGGATACCGTTGGTATTCTCGTCCAGTCTGGTCCTTTCACCGGACTTCGCGGTGGTAAGCATTCTGAGGCAGAAGAGGCCGTTGTTGCCTATCTGACTGAGCACAACGTTGGACGTAGAACTGTTCAGTTCCGCCTTCGTGACTGGCTCATCTCAAGGCAGCGTTATTGGGGCAATCCAATTCCTATGATTCATTGCGATTGCTGTGGTGACGTCCCTGTTCCTTATGACCAGCTCCCTGTTACGCTTCCAGATAATCTTGATTTGGCGGCAGGAGATACTCTTGCTGAGTGCAAGGAGTTTGTAGAGACTACCTGTCCAAAGTGCGGCAAGCCCGCCAAGCGTATCACTGATACCATGGACACGTTCACTTGCTCTAGCTGGTATTATCTGCGCTACTGCGATCCACACAACACCGAGCTTCCTTTCTCTAAAGAGTCAGTGGACCGCTGGATGCCGGTAGATAACTACATTGGCGGCATTGAGCACGCAATTCTGCACCTTCTGTATTCTCGTTTCTTTACTAAGGTCCTTCGTGACCTGGGCATGATTGCTATTGACGAGCCATTTAAGAACCTGATGACCCAGGGCATGGTCAAGGACGAGCACGGCGACACCATGTCAAAGTCAAAGGGTAACGTGGTTCCTCCAAGTTCTGTCATTGAGCCTTATGGTGCAGATACGATGCGCCTTGCCATTCTCTTTGTTGCTCCACCAGAGAAGGATTTTGACTGGGACGAGAAGGTCGTTGCAGGTGCAAACCGCTTTATCAAGCGTGCTTGGCGTGTGGTTTGGGAACTCTCTCGCACTGCTGATGCTTCTGCCGTACTCGACCACACAGCTTTGGATGCAAAGTCGCTTGAGCTCAACCGAGTTCTCAACGCTATGGGAATCCGCTGCACCACCGAGTTTGACAAGGGCCAGTTCAACACTGCTATTTCTGCAGTTATGGAGCTGGTTAATGCAGCAAGCGCCTACATCAACGAGGTTCCTGCAGAGTCTAGAGA
>JABZHD010000107.1 GCA_015259045.1 Atopobium sp.
AGAATAGGCAGGACACGTAGGCGGCAGCTCCAACCACAAGCTTGCTTTGATTTCATAGACACTCCCTTCTCCTAGATCTAGTACAACAAAAGGGGTGTTAAATCGCTGTTAAGCTGATTTAAATTTTATGGGAAGGGTAGCAAATAGCTGCTCAAATATCTGCTCAAATATCTTTTGAATTTCTATGAATGTCATGGCAATGGCAATGGCAATGGCAATGGCCCTTAAATACATCTTGAATGTGGCTCAAGTGCGGCCCAAAAGATGCCATGAAACTTTTTATATAAATATCCAAACTTATAAAATATGCAATCACATAAAACCGCAGGTATACGACTTGCGAGAAAATCGGATCTTCTCGACATCGGCTCACAAGGCAAATTTCAAACATCCACAACACACCTATGTCAGATAATCTGTCAAAAAGACGTATACATTACACTGAAAATACCTCAAACGTGCAGATTATCTTCATTTGATGTGTAATATGGCCGCAATTGTGCAGATTATCCGTCATAGGTGTGTTCCTTAGGTACGGAATTTACCTATAGTTAAATTCTTTATATAATCCTATTCATTATTCAGCATATTAAATAAAGTTTATACATAGAAATGTATATCGGGCAGAGAGACCGCCTAGCTGACTGGTTATCTTGATTAAAAGCTAATTGATTCTTCAGCAAGACCTTCCAAAACCGCACTATTTTGCACGCCAAGCCTAAAGCCAACGTCAACGCTGCAGAAAAAAGCTGGTAATCCTTACGGATTACCAGCTCAAGGTCAGTGTGTTTCTCGTCACATGAGAAAGCAGCGTGTGAGCTGCGCTTTCGTGCTCGGAGGTCGCGCGGGCTCGCGCCCGCCGCGCCGCACCGTGCGCGCGCTTAGTGGGTTGCGTCCTCGAAGAACTCCCATGCCTGAGCGTCAGTTGCGCCCTCGTGAACGATCATGCGGACAGCCTCAGCCATCTGCAGAGGATGGGTGCTCTGGAAGATGTTGCGGCCCATGTCAACGCCGCGTGCGCCCTTGCGGATAACGTCGTATGCAAGGTGCAGAGCGTCGCGCTCAGCAAGCTTCTTGCCGCCAGCAACAACAATTGGAACTGGGCATGCTGCAACAACTTCCTCGAAGTCCTCGCAGTCGTAAGTCTTAACAATCTGGCAGCCCATCTCAGCAATGATACGAGTTGCAAGCTTGAAGAAGCGACCGGTGCGCTCCATATCCTTACCAACAGCGCAAACGCCGAGGGTAGGAATGCTGTAGCGGAATCCAGCGTTAATGACCTGGCTCAGGTTGTCGATACTGGAGAGCTGGCCATCAGCGCCGATGAAGGTCTGAACAGCCATGCAGTCTGCGTTCATTCGGATAGCATCCTCGATGTCAACAGCGACAACCTCGTGAGAGAGGTCGGACTGCAGCATAGAAGAGCCGGAAGAGACGCGAAGAGCAATACCCTTAGAGACCTCAGGAGAAACGCAGGTCCTAATTGCGCCACGGGTGCCCATGAAGCAGTCAACGTAAGGAGCAAGCTGTGGAAGCAGCAGGTCAAGACGCTCGAGACCAGCGGTTGAACCCATGAAGTAACCGTGGTCAAATGCGAACATTACAGTGTTGCCGCTCTTTGGATCAAAGATGTTGGAGAGGTGCTTCTGCATACCCCAGTCGAGGTTGTTTGCACCCTTTACATAAAATCCCTGATTGTTAGCAAAAGGAGTGTCTACGTGATAATCCTTAGCTACTTTCAATCCGTCCAGATCTGCCATGAAAATCCTTTCAATAAAACCTTAAAGCTCGCAGAGGAAGTGTGATTCTTCGGCGGCTCCCTCTAGGAGAACCGCCCCGGGAGGACCACCCTCCTCTACGGCTGAATTACCTCATAAGCTGGCGAGAAGAGCGGTCTTCTCGCCAGCCGTTAACTTACGCCTTGAACGTACCGCTTCTACTTAGAAGGAGTAGTTGTTCATGTTCTCCTTGGTGAAGACAAGGCGCTCAGGAAGCAGGACAACGCCGTTGTTCTTCTCGCCAGTCTTTGCACCCTCGGCGATGGAGTCGTTAGGCTCAACCTTAACATCGCCAATGCTTGGGATGGAGATGGTGTCACCAACCTTGACCTCGTTACCAGCTGCAAGGAATGCTGCAACGTAGCAGCCCATAGCGCCCTGAACTGCGCAGTCCCAGAGGCCCCAGTTGTAAATGGTGCCGTGCTCGCAGTAGGACTTGATGGACTGTGGAGAAGCAAAACCGGTGATGGTGATCTTCTTTTCGTCGTAGCCCTTGTTCTCTGCAGCCTGGAGCTGGCCAGGAAGAGCGGTGGAGTCGTTGCAGATGATCAGGTCGATATCTGGGTAAGCGTCGAGAATTGCCTCACCAATGGTGATTGCCTGCTCTGCGTCCTGGTTGGAGTAGTAGTTCTCGTGGACGTTCTTCCACTTAGGATACTTCTCCTTGATGATCTTCTGTGCAGCTACCTGCCAGGAGTTCTGGTCGGTAACGGTTGCCTGAGAGTAGTGCCAGACGTAGGTGATCTCGTCCTTCTCTGGGTCCTTGCCGCGCTCCTTGAGGCCAGCAACGCCCATGTCAACAAGCATCTGACCAAGGATCTCTGGGGTGCCCTGAGAAACCATGAGGGTACGGTCCTCTGGGTTAGCGTCAGAGTCCCAAGTGGTAACTACGATACCAGCAGCGGTTGCCTTCTTCAGTGCGTCAGAAACGCCGTTTGCGTCAACGGTGGAGATGCTGATTGCGTCTACGCCGTTAGCAACTGCCTGGTTGATGACGGAAACCTGAGCGGAAACGGAAGCGGTTGCGTCGCCGATGTAATCAACGGTGAAGCCCCACTCCTTGGACTTGTCCTGTGCGCCCTTGTTTGCGGACTCGAAGAATGCGTTGCCGGTGACCTTAGGAATAAATGCTACGGTCTTACCCTTGACGTCTCCGCCACCCTCGGACTTCTTGGTCTCTTCTTTCTTCTCGCCACCACCATTATTGCAGCCTGCCAGAGCGAGGCCAGCGCTAACTGCGGTGATACCAGCGGCACCAATAAAACCACGACGAGTAATCTCTTGCATAGGTAACCTCCCTTGTCTGTGCCTAAGGCACAATTTCCCCAAAGCTTATGCCTTGGCTTTACTGCTGCTAGAAAGCAGCGATTTCAAAAACGTACCAATATTTGTTCCGCTTGCTGCCGATCGAGCAACGATGACAACAACCAGCAGGACACCAACAGGAATATCCAGGTACTGTGGGCTTACCTTGAAGCACAGTGGCAAGCCGAAGCGCAAGAACGCAATAACAAACGAAGCAAGTGCGGTACCCACAATGGAACCCTTACCACCAGTGGAGAGCGTGCCGCCCAAAACAACTGCGGTGATGATGTCCATGGTGAGGTCGGCACCAAGATCGGACTTAGCGGTACCCAGGTAAGCGGTCAGAACAACACCTGCAATAACTGCGGAAACTGCGGTGAGCATGTAGGTAGACATGATGACTGCTCGGCTGTTAATGCCGGAGAACTCAGCTGCGCTCTGGTTAACACCAACCAGGGTAATGCGGCGACCATACTTGGTCTTGTACAGCAGAATGAACGCGATAACCAGCATCAGGATGTAGATAAGCAGCTGGAATGGGATGACGCCAAAGAGCTGGAAGTTAGATACAAACTTGAAGTCCTCGGGGAAACCGCCAATTCCCTGGTAGCTCTCGGTCTTGGAGAGCGTGGAGATGAGAAGCGCCAAGCCGGAGTACAGGAAGCTGCCGCCCAGGGTAACAACCATTGCTTGCACTCGGCAGTACGCAATCAAGAAGCCCGAAAGCGCGCCACAAGCAACAACCAGGACAAAGGCAACGCCTACAGCACCCCAGATGGGAAGACCAAAGTCCTGCCAACCAACGCCAATGGTGATGGACGTCAGACCAACCAGAGACGCAACCTGGATGTCGATGCCGCCAGTAACCATAACAAGCGTTACAAAAAGCGAGATCATAAATACAGGCAGGTTGTCGTTAATGCTGGTAAACAGCAGTGCTGGGCGCAAAAACTTACCGTTTGCAGCGCCAAAAATGACAAACTCAAGTACAAGCAGGCCAATAAGAATCATGTTCCAACTTGTCTGGCCCTTGGACAAGAATCCCTTAAGTGTCTTCATCATTAGCGAACACCGCCCTTCTTTACCCAAAGGGCTCATTGCTTCCTCACCAAAGTCTGCAATCTGCTCTGCAAGAACCTCAGAAGTTGCCTTTGGAGAAACACGTGCGTTCAGACGAGCATGCCTGTTCTGAACAATGGAGCGGTGCTGAAGC
>JABZHD010000108.1 GCA_015259045.1 Atopobium sp.
TCCTGGAGCTCGGAGAGGTCGATCTTCTCGCCACACGCGCTGAAAGCGTACTCGGATGTGGTGACACCCAGAGGAGCAACGCACACGCCGTCGACATCGTCAACGGAAACGCCATCTGCCAGCTCAACGATGAAGGCACCGTAAGTTGGCGAGAAGAGCGCGTCGGCAGAAATCTCTGGGACCAGTTCAACGCCCAGCTTGTTGCCCAGGCAGCTCTTAAAGAGAGCCTCGGCTACGCCGCCGTAACCTGGCGTGGTAATGGCAAGTGCGCTCTTGGACTGGACCAGGGTGCTGACCAGCTTGTATGCGGTGAGCAGGGACTCATTGTCGGGGAGAAGGCCGCTCTCGTCGTAGGATGGAACAATGGAGATAAGCCTGTGACCTGCGCCCTTGAACTCGTTAGAGACAATCTTGTCCACCTTAGTGAGGCCGGTGGCAAACGAAACCAGCGTTGGTGGAACGTCCAAGTCCTCAAAGGTGCCGGACATAGAGTCCTTACCGCCAACGGCTGCAAGACCAAGGTTGACCTGGGCCATTAGTGCGCCGAGAAGTGCTGAGGCTGGCTTGCCCCAACGGTTAGGATTCTGGCCGAGCTTCTCGAAGTACTCCTGGAAGGTGAGGTAGAGGTCCTGGTACTTAAAGCCGGTTGCAACCAGCTTGGAGACGGACTCAACAACAGAGAGGTATGCGCCGCGGAACTGGTCGGCCTCCATGAGGTAGGGGTTAAAGCCCCAGGCCATGCCCGAGACCGTATTGGTCTGGCCCATAACCGGAAGCTTTGCCACCATAGAGAGAGCAGGGGTCAGCTGACGAGCGCCACCGAATGGCATAAGGACGGTACCTGCGCCAATGGTGGAGTCAAAGCGCTCGGAGAGGCCCTTGTTAGACGCAACGTTTAAATCGCGTACCAGCGAGTGGAGTTTCTCGCCAAGGGTTGTGCCTGCCCAGGTGCGCTGGTAGGCAAGAGGCTTGGCCAGGCGCACGGTAATTGATTTAGGAGCGCCGTTTGAGGCGAGAAATGCGCGGCTGATGTTGACAATCTTCTGACCGCGCCAGCGCATGACCAGGCGAGGATCCTCGGTGACGGTTGCCACAATGGTTGCCTCGAGGTTTTCTTCGCGGGCGTACGCGCAGAACTGCTCAACGTCCTTTGCTTCAAGCGCAACGGCCATGCGCTCCTGAGACTCGGAGATTGCCAGCTCAGTGCCGTCAAGGCCGTCGTACTTCTTTGGAACGGCGTCCAGGTTGACGTCAAGGCCGTCGGCAAGCTCGCCAATGGCAACAGAAACACCGCCTGCGCCAAAGTCGTTGCAGCGCTTGATGAGCTTGCAGGCATCTTCACGACGGAAGAGGCGTTGGAGCTTACGCTCAACAGGGGCGTTGCCCTTCTGGACCTCGGCACCGTCGCGCTCAATGGAGCCAGCGTCGTGGGCCTTGGAGGAACCGGTTGCGCCGCCAATGCCGTCGCGACCAGTGCGGCCGCCGAGAAGAACGATGATGTCGCCATCTTCTGGGCGCTCACGGCGAACGTGGCTTTGAGGAGTTGCGCCTACAACGGCACCAATCTCCATGCGTTTTGCCACGTAGCCTGGATGGTAGAGCTCAGAAACCTGGCCGGTAGCAAGGCCAATCTGATTACCGTAGCTGGAATATCCTGCAGCTGCCGTGCGAACAATGGTGCGCTGGGGAAGCTTTCCTGGGAGGGTCTGAGAAACAGGAACGGTTGGGTCTGCAGCGCCAGTGACGCGCATCGCCTGGTAGACGTAGCTGCGGCCAGAAAGAGGGTCGCGGATAGCACCGCCGATACAGGTAGCTGCGCCACCAAAAGGCTCAATCTCGGTTGGATGGTTGTGAGTCTCGTTCTTGAAGAGGAAGAGCCAGTCTTCATCTTTGCCGTCAACGTCCACCTTGACCTTTACGGTACAGGCGTTGATTTCTTCTGACTCATCAAGATTGGTGAGGACGCCCTTCTCGCGAAGGTACTTTGCACCAATAGTGGCCATGTCCCAAAGAGAGACGGCACGATCTTCTCGCCCAAGCTCTTTGCGCATGGAGAGGTACTTCTCAAACGCAGCCCTTACCAGGTCATCATCAATCTGCACGCCGGTAATTCCGGTATTAAAGGTGGTGTGGCGGCAGTGGTCTGACCAGTAGGTATCAATGACGCGAATCTCGGTGATGGTAGGATCGCGCTGCTCATCGGTGAAGTACTGCTGGCAGAAGGTGAGGTCAGCCAGGTCCATAGCAAGACCGTGAGAAGCAATGAACTCCTTGAGGCCGTCCTGGTCAAGGGCGTTAAAGCCCTCAAGAACCTCTACGTCAGCAGGCTCTGGAATGGAAATCTTGAGGGTCTCGGGCAGCTCAAGGGAAGCCTCGCGAGCCTCAACGGGATTGATCAGGTAATTCTTAATGGCAGCAACGTCTGCCTCAGTGAGGTTTCCGGTCAGCACATAAATGCGGGCAGAGCGGACAAGAGGGCGTTCTCCCTGGCTGATAAGCTGCACACACTCAGCTGCGGAGTCTGCGCGCTGGTCAAACTGGCCAGGCAAAAACTCAACAGCAAACGTATGAACAGCCGCACCTTCAGAAGAAAACTCTGGCATGGTACGGCTGGCAAGATCGGACTGTGGCTCGGAGAAAACGGTGGGGATGCAGGACTCAAAGAGTTCCTCTGAAATTCCCTCAACATCGTAGCGGTTAAGCAGGTCAATGCGTTGTAACTCGGTAATACCAAGAAGGTCTTTCACTTCTTTGAGCAGGGCTTTTGCCTCGCCCTCGAAACCAGATTTTCTTTGGACGTAGACGCGCAGGACCATGGGGCCACCTTTCAATGCAAGCCTTGAACGCTTTTACTGGCTTTATTGTACGTTACTTAGGTGGCCAAATTGGCGGTTGTCGAGAAAAGAAAAACGGGTTGTAACAGAGCGTTAAAAATACAAATTTTTTAGTTAAAAGTTTTTAGGGCAGCATGATTTGCGCCGGCAAGTGCGCCCGCAAGTTCATAGTAGTAAGTTTTATGCCAGCACAAAGACAAGGGCGATAAAACAGGCGGTTATGCCCAAGGCAATTACCTCGCGAGCACCAAAGGTTGGTTGATGCCAACGAGTGCGAGAAGCCCCTGCTACATAGTGGCGAGCATCAAGTGCCTTGGAAAGGTTGTTGGCGTGCCTGAGCGAGCTTGCTAAAAGTGCCACCACAATAGAGAAGGTTGCGCGAAGTCTTTTAGGAAGCGAGCCTGAAGCAACGTCTCCTGCGCGAGCAGTTTGAGCCTCGGAAATAGACACCGCGTCGCCCGCAAGTGTTGGAATAAAGCGCAGCATAAGCGAGAAAATCATGGCAATTTCTTTACCGGGAAGACCAATTTTTGAGAGCGGCGCGCAAGCTGCTTCAAAGGCATTACCCAGATCCGTTTGAGTTGTAGTAAGCAGGAGCAGCGCACCAATCAAAATTGCAGCTAAAATGCGCACGGGGTAGAGAAAAGCGCTCCATGCTCCCACATCGGTGATAGTAAAGATTGACCAGGAAACAAGCACAGTTCCTTCTCGTGTAAGCAACAGGTTGAAGAGCGAGAGGAAGATGAGCAGCCAGGCAAGTGGGATGATTGACACAAGCACTTGTTTGACGGGAATTTTTGCCAGAGCTAGTAGGCAAAGTGCACCTACTACCAGCAGCGCAAGCTGTGGTGCCGTGCGGATAAAAAACGTTGTGAGCATCAATAGGAGCGCTGCCAGGCACTTAACGTTGGGGTTAAGCCTGTGGATGGGCGAGTCTGTGTGGTAATACTGGCCGACAGAAATCTTAAGCGCCATAACGGCCTCCTTGTGTGAGGTCGTTGGGCTGTGCGGTGTCGCTTGACTGTGCGGTGTCGGCGACCTGCGCGGCGCTAGGGGTGGTCGTCACCGCATCTACCAGTGCGTCTACCAGGTCAGATAGGGTCAAAGGTTCTCCCAGGTTGATTCCCGTAGCTCGGGACAGACGTTGTGCCCATGCAAGCGCATAAGGAATGCCCAGTCCAAGCTTCTGGAATTCTGCCTCTGAGAAATGAGTAAATGTTTGTTGCGGTGAGCCAGAAAAAACCAGGTCACCCTCATGGAGCACGATAATCTGGTCAGTTTCTGCCGCATCCTCCATCGAGTGTGTCAATTCAATAACGGTGCAGCCGTCCTCAAG
>JABZHD010000109.1 GCA_015259045.1 Atopobium sp.
CAATAGTTCTACAAGCTCAAGTGGCTGAGAATTATCTGTCTCAGACTCAACTGGATCCTCATCACCCAAATCAAAATCAATAGCCATAGTATTGGCTTCAAGGGTAAACGTAATATCTACAGAGTCTTTTTGAGTGCCGCAAGCAAAGACAAAGCCCTCTTCTGCGGCCATTTTGACATCTTCAAGCTCATCAACGTTCATCTTGCACAAAACAGCAAGATTAGCAGCCATCATTCTGACTGAACGAGCAAATGTTGGATCTGCAGGAGCGGAAAGCTCAACAATTTTTTGTGCCATTACAATCTACTCCTCAGACTTCTGAGAAGACTCAGAACCGTACTCAATATAGAACTGCTCAGTGCGAGCTGGTTTAGAATGCTTTGTCTTGTCCTGAGAAAGCAGAGGAAGCTCCTCAAGATACTCCTGAGCACGCTGTGCACTCTGTTGTGCGGAAGCAGTCGCACCGCTCAAGCGAGCCTGAGCTACCTCAGCAAGCTTGGAAGGATTCAAAGATCCGCCAAGACCAGTTCCTAGCTTTGAAACAGACTCAACAACGCCTGTTACCGCATCGCTTGCAGCCTTGCTTACTGTTGCAGTTACCGCAGAAGCAGCACCAGAAACGGTTGCTACATCACCAAGAACCACATTGAGGCTCTCAAGAGAGGTATTAGCGTTCGCTGCGGCCTCATCAACCTTCTGCATAAGTGCGGGTAGCTGCTTAACAGTTGGATCAAGCTCATCAACCATGCCATCAATCTTTGAAATAACAGGTTGAATCTGCTCAATGGTGTTGTTAGCTGAGAGTGTAATCTCAGTAATTGACTTTCTTGTTGTTCTTAGGGTCAGAGCAACCTCGACAATAGCCCAAACACCAGCTACGGCTAAGACTACAAGGGCAATCTGTAAGTAATCCATCTATGCCATCCCTCAAAGCTAACGGTTACAGTTCTTTTTATTCTACCCGAGGAGCGCCTTCTTAATGCTCCCACTTAACTAATTCAAAATCCTAGGCTTCCTCGTGACGATCACGCTCTGTAGCTGCAATTCTCCACGCTTCCCAACCTCTTGGAGATGGCGAGAAGAACGCACCACGTTCAAGTCCCTCTGGAAGATAACGCTGCTCAATCCACCCGCCAGGATAATTGTGAGGATAGAGGTAGTTGCCGTACTCTTCAGAACCAGGTCGTGTGCGGTCTCTTAAGTAACTTGGAACTTCTCGTCTTGGACCTGTTCTGACCTCATGAAGTGCTGCATCAATACCTGCTTCTGCAGCATTAGACTTTGGAGCCAGTGCCATATAAATAACTGCTTGGGCAAGGTTAATTCTGCACTCAGGGTAACCAATGACCTCGGCTGACCTAAACGCTGCATGTGCAATGAGCAGCGCCTGAGGATCGGCATTGCCAATATCCTCTGAGGCCAAAATCATAATGCGTCGCGCAATAAATTTAGGATCTTCACCTGCATCAATCATGCGCGCAAGCCAATACAGCGCTGCGTCAGGGTCTGAGCCTCGCATGGACTTAATAAACGCAGAGATAATGTCATAGTGCATATCCCCTGCTTTATCGTATGGAAGACCGCGACGAGGATTTGCCTCAAGAACATTCTGCTTGGTAATAACAAGCGGCTCAGATGATTTGCCATCAGCTGATTCTGGAACGTCAACCATCTGAGAGGCAAGCTCAAGAGAAGTTAAAGCCGCACGACCATCTCCGCCCGCAAGCGTCACAATCTCTTTGCGAGCATCTTCTTCCAGGACAAATGCACCAGCCAGACCATCTTCTGACTCAAGTGCTCGCTGAATAAGCTCATCGATTGCCTTATCTGACAATGCATGCAGCTCCACTACACGAGATCGAGATATCAGAGCGCTGTTAACCTCAAAGTAAGGGTTTTCTGTAGTAGCTCCAATAAGAACAACAATTCTGTCTTCTACCGCGTGAAGTAGGGCGTCCTGCTGAGAGCGTGTAAAGCGATGAATCTCATCAATGAACAGAATGGTTCTTCTACCTGCTGTTAAAAGCCTTGACTCTGCGGCCTCAATCTCTCTACGAAGGTCTTTAACGGTACCCGTAATTGCAGATACTTCCACAAACTCTGCGTGCGTTGTATGAGCGATGATGCGCGCAAGCGTGGTCTTACCGGTACCAGCTGGACCATATAACAAGACAGACGAGAGCGTATCGTGCTCAATGGCCTTACGCAGCCATGAGCCAGAACCAACCGCATCTTCCTGACCCACGTATCCATCAAGCGTGGTAGGACGCATGCGAGCTGCAAGTGGTGCATTGGCTTTTTTAGCGGCACATTCCATGCCAGAAAATAAAGTATCCATGCAGCTATTTTACCTCGTCTCAAACATAAAAGCTTGGCGAGAAACCCGCTTAACACAAATGCTCTTTAAGCGCCCGTTTGCGACACCGCAACCGACCGACAAACCTTACGCACGTACTCCTTCTGCAAAGTAGCTCCTCTTTGGAAAGAGCTCCTGAGCTTCTGGGAAGAGCGCTTCGCAGGTAGCCACAAAGTAGTCATCAGTCATTGCAGAAATAAAATCAACAACAGTACGATGCACGTCACTCTTCCAGTCATAGGTATAGCCGTACCTAGAAAGGTGCCTGCTTACTGGCTCAATATGATGCTTAAAGATTGCAAGGCTCTGATCACCAGATTTAAGCGAGGACAACTCGTATTCGTACAACTTTTCAAACAGATGCTTAATGTCCTCAGAGAAATCACCATTGGCTTCTGATGCCCCATAAATCTTCTGGTAATTCTCGCGCTTTGCTCGTTTCATCTCTTTAAACGCCTCTTCTGAGAGAGAAATCTGAGGCTTACCAAAGCTATTCTGAACAATGTCTGCAACAAAAGCAGAGGTAGCCCATGCGTTATAGGCGCCACCAAGGCCATCATCAAACGTTTCTTCTGTTGCAGCGCCAGCACGAAGCGCATCCTGTCTGTCTTTTCCAACATACGCAATGATGTCGGAGATGCGCATGACGCAACCTTCAAGCGTCATAGGACGCAGGTGTGCAATAGCCTGAGGACCTCTCTCCCAGCAATCTTCTACCACCTTATCAAACTCATCAAAAGTTGAAAGATCACTCATTTGAAGTATCTGCTGTTCAAACTCACCGTTATGGCAAATTACTCCATCAAGTGTCTGCAAAGAAAGGTTTCTTGCATAGAGGCCGTCAAGCACGCGCACACTCTGTACGTTGTGGAAAAACCAACGTCCCGTTTGCTCGTGGTAAATATCATTGAGGAAATACTCCCCTGCATGACCAAAAGGAGTATGTCCCACGTCATGACCAAGAGCAATTGCCTCGATCAAATCAAGGTTGAGGCCAAGCGCACGTCCAATATCTTTGGCAACTCTACAAACAAGCTGTTCATGAAGGCCGCGGCGCGTAATATCATCATGCGCACGGAACGAGAAGACTTGTGTCTTGCCGTTTAGCCTGTTATACGCAGGGGTGTGCATGATTTTCTCGACATCTCGCATAAAGGCGGGACGCAAAAGCGATGCCTGATCATGGGTGGAATCTCGGCGGATGATGTCTTCATTTTTGCATGCATAAGGACTTAAGGTGCCCTTAGCTATTTGTTCAGCCACAAGAGCCTGAGTTTCTTCTGAAAGTTGCCCGGTCATATGAGGTGTAAAAGGATTAGTGATGTTCATGTGTATCCTCTCTAAATGTTTTTCACCTCTAGTGTAGAAGTTTCACCGGACAAAAACTCGTGTTGAATTTTGAGAGAGCTTCTAGGGAGGCTTGACGTCTAAAAAAGACTATCCTGACCTGGCTGTTTTAAGGCTTCAAATAGATTCTTTGCCAACAGTGCGGCTCCCTTAGAATTTGGATGCACATCGTCAGCAAAATATTTCTTCTCCTGAGGCAACAGCTTTTCTCCAGAGATGCACTGCAAACCAAACTTACCGGCAACCTCTTCAATAATTTGAGGAATCTCGGCGAAACAAGAATAAGGGTGTGTGGGATACGTATCCTCAAAATAAGGAGTAGGTGTCAGCACCACTACGCGCGTATCTACATACA
>JABZHD010000010.1 GCA_015259045.1 Atopobium sp.
ACGTAACCACTCCGGAACAGTGTGATAACGGCGCAGCTCAGCGGTATTGAAGACCATAACTCCTGCCTGGAAGTAGGCATAAGGATTCTTAAGATTAAGCACGTCAAGGCTGTACTTCATGCGGTCTCCGCCGCGAATGTTGAGGTTTGCCAGATAGTCAATATCAAGCGTTGCCGCAATAAGATTGTTGCCCATTCTTACGTCATACAGTTCAGCAACATTACCGTTAACCACAAGGTCAGAGTCAAGATAGACAACCTTATCGTAAGCAGAAAGAATGTCTTGAGCCAAGAAGCGGAAGTACGTTTCAACACTAATATGAGCGTTATTAGTGTCTAGCTTGTAGTCCTTTACCATGCGCCACACGTTATAGAACGTAATACGAGCATTCTTATAATGCGAGAAGTGCTTCTTAACCAGCTCCTGCTTTGATCCGCCAATATTGGTGTTAAGGACAACAACATCGTAGAAACGGTTAGGATCGGCGTTTTCAAGCATTGAGCCCATAGCGCAGGTAAGAATTGGAACGTAGTTGTTATCTGCTGCAAAGACAACAGGAACAACGTTCTGGCTTGCAATCTCAGGCTTCTCTTCAAAGAGTGGAATGAACTTCTGACGAGGCTCTGGATTGGTAAAGTGAATGCACTGAAGCTCTTTTACCTTCCAGTTTTTGCCCTCTGTACGCAGCATATGCATACGCCAGATATTAAAGAGACGCTCAGTCAGATGACCTGGAGTTCTTAGGGCCTCTTTGCTATAGGTGGACATATCAGTACGGGCAGTCCACTCGTCTACAAGGGGGAACACCCATGCTGCATAGCGATCAAAGAGCTCTTTACGCATGATATACATGTTGCAGAAGCACTGCTGATGACCGTTGAGAAAAGCGTTTACGTCCTCTGCATACTCTGGATGACGCTCAACGATAAGCGCAGCCATGGTATCCATATCCTTTGGATGGAGTAGCGGAGCGGAATGGTACTGCTCAAGAGGTGTATTAGCGCTTCCAGGGAATTTGCTAATATCCTTTACCCCAGTGGTAATGAGGTCATAGCCCTCAATGCACTGAGCAATGGTCTGATCATCAAGACCATATTTCTTGATGGCATCCTCATCAATGAAGTCATCCATAACCTCACCAAACGGATTTTCTGGATAAACCGTATCGGTAAAGTTGAAGTAGCGACGATAATGACCAAAGCCAACATAGCGAGCATTGGTGATGTTCTTCCATGCCCAATACTGTGTAGTCATCTCACAGTACATTGGGTTTTTCTCGGTAATGGTATCGCCCTCATCGTCGTGGAGCATATACGTAAAGCGATTACTCTTCTGGCCTGGTCCTACCTGGATAGGTTGAAGGTAGTTGCTTGCGGGAACATCAACATCTTTATGAGAGGTAATCAGAATGCGAATAGGCTGCTGCTCAAACATCTTTACCATGTGCTTTCTCTCTAGATACTCCATGTGCTCATCGGCAATCTGTTTCATGCGAACTGCCCTATCAAACGACAGTCCCTCATCCTGATTCATCAGATCCGCATACTTCTTTGCATACTTTCTAAAGCGATATGCATCGCTATCTTCTGGAAGCTCAGTACCAGTGGCAATGGCCTCGTATGCTTCATCTCTTACAAAGCGATAAAGCTCTCGAGCAGCTACCGATGGTCCAAAGAGAATGGCAAACGGCTCAAGAGCTGCCTCTTGATCTTCAGGAGCAAGACGGAATCTCCACTCAGCACTCAGAAGCTCCAACAGTCTATGCTTCATTCCCTTAAAGGAGTTGAGATGCGCAATATTATCTGATTTGCCAATATAGAGTTCTACCTGATCAATGTTGTCCAAGAACTGATAGCAGAACTCTCCAAATTTATCTAAAGAAATACGAGAAGCACCAGTTACTCCGATGCCATAGTGGTACAAAAAGCCTCTGCAAGACTCAAAGCCATCAGCGGTCTGAGCCTTATCTGCCAGGATAAATACCTCATAAGCGTCTTCTGCTCTTACCAGGCGCTCCGAAGTCATCTCTGCAAAGGCGGAGCGGAAAAGTTCTCCACGATACAAGCGCTGCGTAGCTCGCCAATCAAGCTTCTGTCCATAGCCCTCATCATAAATAATGCGAAGGATATCGTCACCCTGAGTAAAGTCTGATTGTTGGTTAATGTAGCTCTCAAAAGACTTCGCATCAGTTGGGTCAACGCCATTTTCTGGAATAACAGTAATGCCAAGGTGGAGAATATCAACAGGATTCTTCTCAATATGAGCAACTACCTGCTCAAGAAAATCAGGAGTAACCTCATCATCACCGTCTAGGCAAAAGACCCACTCGCCTTTTGTATGAGCTGCAGCAGTTTTACGTGCCAGATGGAGGCCTTGATTGGTTGGATGAGTGACAACCTTGAACCTTGAGTCATCACCTACTGCTGTAACAATTTTCTCTGGAGTGGAATCTGTTGAGGCGTCATCAACAATAATTGCTTCAAAATCACCAAATGTCTGATTCTTTACACTTTGAATACAACGCCCAATGTATGATTCGATGTTGTATGCAGGAATTACAAAAGAAACCTTAGGCATACCAACTCCTTATAAATAAGCAATCTCAACTATCTTCTATCTTATCTAAAATATGCCTCTCTTGGGCGGGCAAAAGATGTCTACTCGACGCTCTTCAAGCTCTCAACCATATCAATATTTTTGAGCTTAGGTCGCATGGCAACATATACCAACAGCGAGAAGACAAGCGTGAGTCCAAAGGCAAACCAATAGCTTGGTGCATGGATAGCTCGACCAAACATAACAAGGTCAATCTCAGCAGTTTGAACTACAAATCCCTCAAGGTATGTTCCTAGAACAAGTCCAAAAAACGCTCCAAAGATGGCCAACAAAGCAATCTCTCTAAAGACATAGGCATCAACTTCATGACGCGTAAATCCAAGTACTTTGAGGCTTGCAATTTCTCTAATGCGCTCTTCAATATTGATATTGGTGAGGTTATACAAGACGATAAATGCCAGCAGAGCTGCAGCCACAATAAGAATAGCTACAACACGATTAACTACGGCAAGTGATTCTCTATAGGTGCGGATAGCTTCATTGACGTCATCAACAGTTGCAACTCCTGTCTGGTTAATAAGCTTTTCTCCAAATGCCTCTCTCGTTGCTTGATCTTCGGGAAGCGTTGCATACCAGCCGTCCGCTGCTTGATCTTGAATACCTAGAGAATGCCATGCTGAAGGTCCCAGATACAGATACGACCCAACGTAATTCTCGGCAACTCCTGTAATAGTAAGCGTGCTTGGCTCACCTGAAGCGTTTCCAATTCTGTCCTGAGCATAGACCTGAATGGTATCTCCCACACCTACACCAAGTCGTTTTGCAAGCTTCTCTGTAATTACTACCGAGTCTTCTCCAAGCTCTATTGCCTGGCCAGAAAGACGATTACGCAGGGTTGCTAAACCGGTGAGGTCTTGAAGAGAATCGCTGGTCATAATAGTTGTTCTTGTAAGCGAGCCTGCCTTTTGTGTAGGTGACTCAAGAAGAACGTTTTCTCTGGTTATGCGGTGGATATTTGTAGCACCCACCTGATTAAGCTCTGCATTAATCTGATCTGCTTCCTCACTTGAAACATCAGAGGTCATTCCCACAATATAGTCATAATGCGATATAGCTGGCCATTGGTTATCAATGATGTCGCTAATGGAATCCCTAAGTCCAAAAGCCACTAATAAGAGTGCAGTACATCCAGCAATTCCCACGAGCGTCATAATCAAGCGCCTCTTATAGCGGACAAGGTTTCTGATTGTAACTTTCCACGAGAAAGACAGTCTGGACCATAGAGGCTCAAACCGCTCAAGTAAAATCTTTGAGCCCGCTTTTGGAGCTTTTGGAAGCATGAGGCTAGATGGTTCTTCTTTCAATGAGGATAAAACGGCAGCCATGGTTGAAAGAAGCGTGATGCCTATACCGGAAAGTCCAGAGAGTAGCGCACTATCAAGCTGAATAGGATAAGGAGCTCCCCCATTTGGGATGGTATAAAT
The DNA here is from genome assembly GCA_015259045.1 of Atopobium sp. GTDB lineage: Bacteria > Actinomycetota > Coriobacteriia > Coriobacteriales > Atopobiaceae > Lancefieldella. The sequence continues at coordinate 4,041 of JABZHD010000010.1, forward strand.
TGACCCGTATGCAGAGATAATAACGCCTGGCAACACTTGACTTAAACATGCTATGCCAATAACGGCACCTAAAAGTGAGGCGAGCAAGGCATATAACAGGTACTTTGCCGCAATCTGAGCAGTTGAATAACCAAGCGCCTTATGAACACCAATAAGCGTACGCTCTTCAGAAACCATTCGCGTCATACTGGTAAGTGAAACCAGAGCTGCAACCAAGAAGAACATCAGTGGGAATACATTAGCAATATCATTGATACGCTCAGAGTCTGCTTGATAAGCTGCAACACCAATCTCTTTTGTGCGATCAAGTACATACACATCAGGTTCTTTAAGCTCATCAATCTTCTTTTGAGCTTCATCGAGCTCTTTCTGACCATCAGCAAGCTGTTTCTCAACCTCAGTGCGTTGCTCCTCAAGACTCTGTCTTCCCTCGTTAGTCTGAGCTTCTGCACTTTGAAGGGCTGTTTGTCCTGCGTTCAGGCGGCTAAGCGACGCGGCAAGTTTATCCTGAGCTGCAGACAGCTGATCTGCAGTAGCAAGCCTTGCCTCTGCCAAGTCCTGGCGCGCCTGAGCTACCTGAGACTCTGCCTCATGCAGTTGAGCCGTGCGCTGATCTAGCTCTTCTCGCACGGCTGCTAAAGCCTGCTGCTGGGAAGCCAGCTCTGCCTCTGCAGCGCTAATCTGCGCCTGTGTGGCGAGAAGAGCGTCTACTTGCGAGGTTGGTAGACCTAAAGCTCTGAGCTGCTGCTGTGCTTCTTCAAGTGTAGAAGCCGTAATTCCTTGCGCAGCAAGTCCTGCAAGAAACGCATCTCTACCCGCTTCAAACGTACTCTTTTGCTGCGCAAACGTTGCTTGTCCTGCATTGAAAGCAGCAAGGCCAGCTTGATACTGAGCCTCTCCTGCACTAAGCTCAGCTGTTCCCTGGGCTATCTGTGCCTCTGAAGCTGTAATCTGAGCTTCCGCTTGTGCAAATTGCTGCTCAGCACTGTAGCGCGAAGTTGTAAGCTGCTGACGTCCTGTATCATATTGCTTCTGACCATCATCCAGCTTTTGCTGCTGAGCGGAAATTTGTGCCTCCGCATCATCAAGCTTCTTCTGAGCATCCCCTAGTTTATCCGCGGCCTCTTGTCTTGATTGCTCCAGCTTTTGACGAGCCTCATCAACCTGAGTTTGAGCGTCATCTTTGAGCTCTTGCAAACGAAGAGCAGCAAGCGACGGATTCATCTGTGTAATGCGTTCTGCAACGCTATCAACAGCGCTCTGATACGCCGATGAGCCGCTCTTATAGCTGGTAGCACCTTGAACCGTTAGATACGCTTCGGTATAGGGGTCATCGTTTGCAAAAGCATCTTCCGTGACATACACAAATTGCTGAACAATGCCATTGCCTAACGATGTAGTACCAAAATTGCTTACATACGGATATGTTGGTGCATTTACAAAGCCAACAACCGTGTACGAACCACCCTTTAAATGAACTCCGTTTGAAGTATCTGGCAGCTCAATCTGTTGACCAAGGCTAATATCTGCTCGTTTCTTGGGATCCGCGCTCATCACGCACTCGTAAGGCCCTTGAGGAAGCCTTCCCTCAACAACTGTTGGTTGATTAAGCTCACCAGGTCTAAAAGAACTCACACGAGCAGTAGATTGCGACGACGTCAACGTAGCCATAACGTCTACCGTCCGAGAAGGCATAACCGTTTCAACACCCTCAACTGACGCAAGGGCGAAAACGTCCTTCTCGCTTAATCCAAGCGTTGAGATGACGCGAAGGTCATAGAGATGCTGGTTTGCGTAAAACGTATGAGCAGCTTCTTGCATGTCAGGGCTTGCCATTTTGAGTCCCGCAAAGAAGCCGCAGCCCAACGCAACAATTCCTGCAATTGCAAGAAATCTGGCGAGAGACCCTTTGATGGTCCGAGTAATCTCGGTGAAAAGAGCGTGGGGCATAACTACCACTCGACAGTAAGTGCGTCAGCTGGGTGCTGATTAATTTCTACCGATTGAGCTTGACCCTCTTTAACGTGGATTACCCTATCGGCAATTTGAGTGAACGCAAAGTTGTGCGTAACAATAGCCACGGTTTTATGCTGTTCTTTGCACATATCCTGCAAGAGCTTAAGAATTTGCTTTCCTGTTTTATAATCCAGCGCGCCTGTTGGCTCATCGCAAAGCAAAAGACGTGGATTTTTTGCCAAAGCGCGTGCAATAGAAACGCGTTGCTGCTCTCCACCAGAAAGCTGAGCTGGGAAGTTATCCATACGATGCTCAAGACCAACTGCTCGAAGTGCATCTTCTGGCTGCATGGGGTCAAGACAAATCTGGGAAGCAAGCTCAACGTTTTCTTTTGCAGTGAGATTAGGAACAAGATTGTAAAACTGGAAAACAAAGCCAATGTCGTGACGGCGATAGAGCGTTCTTTCTTTTTCCGAAAGCCCGCCAATTTCTTTTCCGTCTAAATAAATAGACCCGGAGGTACAGGTATCCATACCTCCGAGCATATTTAAGACAGTTGTTTTACCGGCACCTGATGGGCCGACAATTACGCAAAGCTCGCCCTCTTCTATGGAGAAGTTCATGTCATGGACAGCGTGTACCTTGACGGAGCCCATGGTATACGTCTTTGTTACCTCTTTAAATTCAACAAAAGACATACTGTTCTCCTATAAGTAAGAATTCCTCCAAACAAGAAGAGAGTGTGTGAGCAACTACTCCTGTGGAGCCTCTGGTGCTGCAGGAGCCTCAGGTGCTGCTGGAGCCTCAGGTGCGACGGTTGTGGCGGTTGCTTCTGGAGCAGGTGCTGCTGTTACCTCTGCAGTTACAGGAACTACAGGAGCAACCTCTGCGCCCTCGGTAGCAAGAGGCATTGGAGAAACAACAACCTCTTCCTCCTCAAGATCAGCCTGACGCTGGTCAAACTCTTTCTTAGCACGAACCCAAATGAGAAGTGCAAGAAGAGCCGTGAGGAACAAGAAGCCCACAATCATGATGTTAAGAATAAGGGTGGTGAAGTTTACTGCCTGGCTGATAGAAATCATTACAGAGAGCTCTGTAAGTGCGGAAGTTAAACCAACTACAGAGAGAATGGAGAGACCCCACCTAAGACGAGGACGGAAGCCCCTCAGAAGACCTGAAACCGCAGCAAATAGGTAACACAGGAAAACAATGTAGGTGACACGTGCAAGTATCAGGGAAATTGGACTTGTCTGACGAGTTGCAAAGTTAAATACCGTGTGGAAATAGCTGAGATACTGAACTGGTGCAACAAAATCAATGACGATAAAAATGAGAGCCACAATTGCTGGGATGGCAATTTTTGCTTTGGGGTTCATGAAACCTCCTCGATTTCTTTATACGACCTGTCTATTTTATCGTATTAACCTATGACCAGTGCGGTAAGTCATGAAAGTCTTTTATATGGTCTTGAGCTTCTTGTTCTCTTTCTGCTAAAGCCTCTCTTAAACCCTTCAATGCATCAAAGGGCATGAATATTTTTGCCCTGTTTGCCCGAGACATGCGAGGATGCCCGTAGTGCATCTGCGATGCAAACGTCTCCTCTTTTGCACCATTTTCCGCTGGCGAGAAACCCTGTCTAGGCTTCATTGGTTTCTTCTCCACTACGGTGTCCTCCAATCTGAGCATTTCTTTGTCGAGCAGTTGCTTCGGGAAGTAGGTCCATAGCTTTGAGCAAAGAGTTCTTTCCAAACTTCTTCTTTATGGCGTTGATAGTATCTTGGCGCTGGCGCTCTTTCTCTAAAACGGTATTGTCCTGGAAAAGCGACGTCTGAATACCCGATCCCGTTTCTTCTTGAGTGTTTCCAAAAGTAAGGCCAACGCGATGCACGCTTTCTGAAGGTATTACTCGCTCGTCAAAGAAAGACAAAACCTCTGCCATAAGTTCATCTCTAGAGTTAGTAGGGTAAGAGAGTTTCCTAGTGCCACTACTGGAGGGAATATGTCTCCTCCAGCTTCTATAATCTCCTGTTTGCCTCAGTTCTTCCATCTGGCTCTCTGTTGCCGAGTAGCCAATATAGATGCCAATAGAAGAGCAAACGAGCTTTTGCGTTACAAGCTCAAGCGTCAACGCCTCGACCATCTCTTTAAAGATAAGACGCGCGCCCTCTGTATCTCTGTTGTGATCAAAGACCTGCGCCGTTGAGACAGAATGACTTTGAGACTTATAGGCCTTAATATCTGCAATGGTTGTTGGCTCAATGCCCCATGCATGATCAATAAGAATTTCTGCATCAACACCAAATTCTTTATACAGAGGTTCTGTAGGAGCCATAGCAAGCTGCCCCATAGTGTGAATATTCATTGCCGCAAGACGCTTTTGAATACCTGCACCAATATGCCAAAAATCAGTCAAAGGTTTATGGTTCCAAAGTTTAAGTTTGTACGACTCTTCATCAAGCTCACCAAAGAAATTTGGGCTGTGCTTTGCCGTAATATCAAGCGCAATTTTTGCCAAATACAAATTTGGGCCTAAACCACAAGTAGCAGGGATACCAGTAGTTTTTGCTACGTCTGCACGGATCTTCTCGCCTAGCTCTCTTGCTGTGCATCCGTAAAGCGATAAGTACGGTGTTACATCAATAAATGCCTCGTCAATGGAGTAGACATGGATGTCTTCTGGCGCAATGTATTTGAGATAGACCGAATAAACGTCTGCAGACCGCTCCACATACAGAGCCATGCGGGGAGGCGCCACCTCGTAAGTAAGATTTTTGGGAATCTCAAAAACGCGACAACGTCCAGGAACGCCCAGCGCACGAAGCGCCGGTGAAACCGCCAAACAAATTGTCTTTTCTGTCCTGGTAAGATCAGCCACAACAAGCTTAGCCTTCATGGGATCAAGGCCCCGCTCAACACACTCAACCGATGCGTAGAAACTCTTTAGGTCAATAACCAGGTACTGTTTTTGAGAAGGTGTCATGGCTTAGATAAGTACAATACCTTGAGAAACTTTTTCTGCCACGTCATTACCTACAAGATAACGGACAATCTCTAGGCCAAACTTAAGAGCGGTTCCTGCACCTTGGCTGGTAATGAAAGAGCCGTCAACACAAACCGCATCTTGCGAAAGATTGGCGCCATTCTCTGAGAGAAAATGCTGAAAACCTGGGTTGGAAGTAGCCTTCTTACCCGTAAGTAATCCACGCTTTGCATAAATTGAAGGAGCGGCGCAAATTGCGGCAAGCGCACGACCATCTGCTGCAAACGCATCAACTGCCTGCATAAGTGACTCACAAGCCTCAAGATTGGTGGTTCCGGGAAGACCGCCAGGAAGCACCAACATGCTGTAATCATCAAACGAGACCTGGCTGAGCAGCTTATCTGTTAAAAAGGTAACCTGGTGAGAAGAAGTCACGCTCAAAGAATCAGATATAGACACTTTGTCACAGGGAATACCTGCACGATACAGGACGTCAACAACGCTCAGTCCCTCAATCTCTTCACAACCATCAGCAAAAAAGACAGCAACGCGCTTGTCAGTACATGGTGTAAACATCTGACTCCCTTCTCGACTAAAACTAGTACAAGTGTACGCCTTTTTACTCAAAAAAGGACACTCAAGTTTGTGCTTGAGTGTCCAAAATTTTACCCAGTTAAAGTGTTACAGAAAGTACCCGTCAAGCCCCCTATGACCTGGCGAGAAACCCTACTCCTCGCTAATGCCCTCGTTAATAGCCTGAGCAATAACTTCCTGATCATTAGAGCCACGAAGCAAAGACTTAAACTCATCTCTCATCAGAAGAACAGCGGTCTTAGAAAGAAGCTTGATGTGAGTGGTGCCAGCCTCTCCATCTGGAACAAGCAGTGCAATAGCAACATCAACGGGCTTCTCGTCAAAAGAAGGCCACTCAAGAGGGGTGCTGTTCTTGAAGACAAAGACAGCTGCGTCCTTGATAGCAGCATCTTTTGCGTGTGGAACTGCAAAACCGTCAGTCATACCGGTCTCGCCCATCTCCTCGCGAGCTAGAAAAGCGTTGTAAACAGCGTCTGCATTATCAGTTACGCCAGCCTCCTGAGCCTTATCGGCAATAAAACGCAGGACATCATTACGGCTCGCTGCGTTCTGATTAACAAAAACGTTGTCTGCTTTAACAAAACCGCTCATGAATCTTCCTTCCGTATGTTTGAGCTTTGTGGCTCAGTAACTTCGTATGTAGTAATAATACCCGCAATGAAACAAAATTTGCCTTGAGAAACTTTACTTTAGAGCCATCCTCAGAATCTGTTGTACATCTGCTGTTTTAAGTTGCATAAAGTTACCCGCATGATCTCCGCCGCGAGCGTCAATAGTACCCTTAGCCATCTGAAGAATATCCTCTTCAGAAGGGTCTACTCCAAGCTCTGCAAGGGAGGTTGGCATACCAATTGCATGACACCACTGATTCCACGCCTCAATTCCTGCAAGACCCGTAGCAACAGGATTATGGAAGTTGTTTTGAACTCCAAAAACATTGACGGCAAACTGCGCAAAGCGCTCTGGATCTTGATGCATAACGTAGCGGGCCCAACTTGCCCAAATAGCCGTGAGGCCAGCACCATGAGCGACGTCATACTTTGCGCTGAGCTCATGCTCAATGGCATGAGAGGCAAAATCGCTTACGCGACCAGTTCCGGTAAGTCCGCAGTGAGAAAGCGACGAGGCCCAGAGCAAATCTGCTCGTGCAGCGTAGTTCTCTGGCTCTTTGACAGCAACCAGAACAGCTTCTTTTACGGTACGCAAGAGTCCCTCAGCCAGCTCGTCGGTGAGTGCCACGTCCTTCTCGAGCGTAAAGTAGCGCTCCATGGTATGCATCATGATATCTGCGCCTGTTGACGCCGTCTGATAAGCGCTTACAGAATAGGTGAGCTCTGGATTCATGATGGCAAAACAAGGACGACCGCTTTGATGGTGATAAGAACGTTTAAGTACGCGACCATCAGCCAGCGTAATGTTCATGACGGAAGAATCCGAGGTCTCAGAGCCAGTTCCTGCGATAGTGGAGATGACGCCAATAGGAGCTGCCTTTGAAACACTGACCTTATGCAAATAGAGGTCTTCAAGAGAGACATCATTGGCTAAGCCATATGCAATAGCCTTAGCGGAATCCATGACAGATCCGCCGCCGATAGCCAAAATGAAGTCAACACCCTCGCGTTTTCCCAGCTCTACAGCTTCTTCTGCAAGCTCTAACCGAGGGTTAGGAACAACTCCACCACAGTCAACATACGCAATTCCAGCCTGGTCAAGAAGCTGATGGATCTGGTCAAGCAAGCCGCTCTTTACCACATGATTGCCACCAAAATGCACCAGCACCTTGCTGCCTCCGTGAGCAGAGACAAGCTCTGCCGCACGAAGCTGAGTATCTTTTCCAAAAACCACCTGAGTAGGTACAACGTACTCAAAATTAACCATGACCAAAGACCTTTCTTACCTACTCGAGCAACATCTTAAGCGCGAGGTTCTTCTCCCCACCAGAACGTTGCAACAGTTCCAGGACCAGTATGAACGCCAATTGTTGCACCAATAGTAAAGATGTTGATATCGCCTGTCTGAGGAAGCTTCTCTTGAATAAGCTCTTTAACAGCCTGAGCATCAGAAGCGCACTCGGAATTAGAGATAAACACCTTACGCGCGTAAGCATTTCCCTGCTCAGCAGTCTGAGTCATAATCTCAACAACGCGAGCAATTGCTTTCTTCTTACCACGAGCCTTCTCTTTAACGGCCAAAGAACCGTCAGCCTCAATATCCATAACAGGACAAATGTTAAGCATGCCACCAAGCAGGCCCGCTGTCTTAGAAATGCGACCACCGCGAACAAAGAAGGTCAAATCTGTTGAGAAGAACCAGCCATACACACGATGACGTGCTTCTTTTGCCCATGCAACTACCTCGTCAAAAGACAGACCCTCATCGCGCTTATCGGCAAGACCATCTACCAAGAGTCCATAGCCAGAAGATGCCTGCAGAGAGTCAACAACCTCAATCTTTCTGTCAGGAAACTCCTGCTCAATTTCTACTTTTGCCTGGCAAGCAGACTCATATGTTCCAGAAACGCCTGAGCTCAACGAAACATGAAGAACGTCTTTGCCCTCTTCCAGGAAAGGACGCCAGAAGGCCATGTACTCACCAATTGATACCTGTGAAGTGCGGCACTCAGCACCTGCAAGCATCTTTTTAAAGAGATCAGCTGGTGCATTAGTGCGACCAAAGTCATCCTTGCACTGAACACCATCAAGTTCGTAGTTGAAATATACGTATTTCACATCTCGTGACTGAAGGTACTTCTCACTTACATCGGCCGTAGAACAACAGGTCAAAACGTAGTTGGACATACAAGTCTCCTTGAAATATCTTCTTGCATAAAACAATCGCACACACTTATTTTTCTTGCAGATGTGAGTATACTTCTAATCTCATTTTTATGCTGCTTGTGGGGCGCTTCAAGTGCAAAATCACGTATACTTGCACGCGTTTGATTTTCTCAAATCACTACCTATACCTTAACTTTCACCTTCGACGGGAATGGATAGCGCGTGGCATCAACAGATCTTTCTACTACAAACTCTTCCGGACTCACACTAGACCCTTCTTCTGCGCTTGTATGGAAGTTTGCCCTTCTTATCTGCGCGCTTATCTGGGGTGGGTCATTTGTTGTTATCAAAGATGCAATTAGTTACATCTCGGCAGCTTGGCTTATGACCTTACGTTTTGTCTTTGCTGTAGGTATTGTTGCCATCATCTTTAGAAAAAACCTTAAAGAACACTTGGATGCCACACATATCAAATACGGCGTGCTTTTAGGCGTTCTTAACGGTTTAGGATATCTTTTCCAAAATGGAGCTCTTGCTTATACCACTGCAGGTAAAGCCGCTTTTATTGCATCAATTTATTGCGCGATGATTCCGTTTGTAAACTGGCTTATCGCAAAGAAAAAACCTCATGGAACCAGTATTTTTGCAGCCTTTTTATGCGTAGCTGGCATTGGTCTTATCTCACTGGGCACTGATTTTTCGTTCTCGTTTGGCTTGGGCGAGCAGATGACATTGCTCTCAGCCATTATTTTTGCCTTCGTTTTTGTGCTTACTGCCGAGCTTGCTCACAAATACGACATCATCACACTTACGGTGGTGCAGCTTGGCGTGAGCGCCCTTCCCTGCCTTGCCTACGCGCTTTGCTTTGAAACGGTTCCCAATTTTGCGGCACTGCCCATAAATGCCTGGGTTGCCCTCGCCTACATCACTCTTATTGCAACCGCACTGACTGGTGTTTTGCAGAACCGCGCACAGAAGTCAGTTACTCCTGTTCAGGCCTCACTAATAATTTCTCTGGACAGTATTTTTGCAGCAGTTTTTGGCGTCATCTTCCTTGCTGAGGTTATTACCCCTACGATTTTCCTGGGCTTCATTGTTATTTTTGTTGCAATCTTTATCAGTGAGCTTGGCGAGAAACCCGCAGAGCCCCAAGCTCCTTCAGAAAACTAAAGCTCTCTATACAACACGATCCTAAACAAAAAGCCCGCATACGCGGGCTTTTTTATTGCGCTTTGGAGCTCTTACATCTCACGAGAGCTCAGCATAGGTCCATCGGACCAAAGTGTAATCTCTCCTGAAGTAAGCGTTTTAGGAACATCAATAAGACGCTGGTTGGAAGAGCCTCTAAAACGCAAGGTAATATCGTGGAGACTCTGGACCCATGGACCGTCTACGAGAACATCAATACAAGACAGAATGCGGTCAGTGTACTCTGTGTGCCACTTTCCCTCGGTCAGCTGATCCCAAGTGTGACCCGAATACATCCAAATGCTCTTTTGCGGGTAGGTAGCTCTGACCTTCTCGACAAACTCAACAAGACCTTCTTGGTTTTCTGGCTCAAAAGGCTCTCCACCAAGGATGGAAAAACCGTTGATATAGACAGGTGCAAGAGAGTCAATAATCTCTTGCTCAACTTCTGGAGTAAACTCTCCGCCGCTCTTGAAGTCCCACGCCTCGTAATTAAAGCAGCCTTCACAGTGCAGACGGCAGCCTGAAACAAACAGAGTTGTTCTTACGCCAACACCATTTGCAATATCTGAAAACTTAATATTTGAATAGTTCATACATAACCTTTGATGGGTAACTTCCGCATATTGTGGATGTTACCTGATAGAGATAATAAAAACGAGCAGAAGGGCTAAGGCGCTCTTCTGCTCGTTTGTCTAGTACTTAAAACTTAGAGGTGAAGGACGCGGTCCTTAATCTCCTGGGTACGACCCTGGTTCCAGAACTGGGTACCAATGTAGCCGCAGGTACGACGAGCAACGTTCATCTTGGTCTGATCACGGTTGCCGCAGTGTGGGCACTCCCAAACCAGCTTACCGTCCTCCTCAACAATCTGAATCTCACCGTCATAACCGCACTCCTGGCAGAAGTCAGACTTGGTGTTGAGCTCTGCATACATAATGTGGTCGTAGATGAACTGCATGACGCTGAGGACAGCCTCGATGTTGTCCTGCATGTTAGGAACCTCAACGTAAGAGATTGCTCCACCCGGGGAAAGACGCTGGAACTCAGACTCAAACTGAAGCTTCTGGAATGCGTCAATCTCTTCTGCAACGTGGACGTGGTAGCTGTTGGTGATGTAACCCTTATCAGTGATGCCAGGGATAACACCAAAGCGACGCTGAAGTGCCTTAGCAAACTTGTAGGTGGTGGACTCAAGAGGAGTTCCGTAGAGGGAGTAATCGATATCCTCTGCTTCCTTCCACTCGGTGCACTTATCGTTCATGTGCTGCATAACCTGGAGAGCAAATGGAGTTGCCTCTTTGTCGGTGTGGCTGTGACCAGTCATAGCCTTAACGCACTCATACAGACCTGCATAGCCAAGGGAGATGGTGGAGTATCCGCCGTAGAGCAGTGGATCGATAACCTCGCCCTTGTCCAGACGAGCAAGTGCGCCGTACTGCCAAAGGATAGGAGCAGCATCAGACAGGGTGCCCTTCAGGCGATCGTGACGAGCACGAAGTGCGCGGTGGCAAAGCTCAAGACGCTCATCAAAGATCTTCCAGAACTTGTCCATATCGCGACCAGCAGAAAGAGCAACATCAGGAAGGTTGATGGTTACAACACCCTGGTTGAAGCGGCCATAATACTTAGGCTTGTTTGGCTCATAGTTCTTTGCGCGAGCAACGTTGTTGAAGCCATTACCAGAACGGTCTGGTGTCAGGAAGGAACGGCAGCCCATGCAAGTGAAGGTATCGCCCTCGCCTTCCTTCTCGCCCTTAGAAAGCTTGTACTCCTTCATCTTCTTCTCAGAGATGTAGTCAGGGACAAGGCGGCGAGCGGTGCACTTTGCAGCCATCTGAGTGAGGTAGTAGTACTTGGAATCCTCGTAAACGTTGTCCTCTTCAAGAACGTAAATGAGCTTAGGGAATGCAGGAGTAATCCAGACACCCTCCTCGTTCTTTACGCCCTGGTAACGCTGACGGAGCATCTCCTCAATGATGAGTGCAAGGTCCTGCTTCTCCTGCTCATTCTTTGCCTCGTTGAGGTACATGAAGACGGTAATGAAAGGAGCCTGACCGTTGGTGGTCATCAAAGTGACAACCTGATACTGAATGGTCTGAACGCCACGAGAAACCTCATCGCGAAGTCGCTTCTCAACCATCTCGTTGAGCTGCTCAGCAGAGAGCTCAACACCGACGGAGTTCATCTCCTCCATAACGGTCTTGCGAATCTTCTTACGAGAAACATCAACAAAAGGAGCAAGGTGAGCCAAGGAGATGGACTGACCACCGTACTGGCAGGATGCTACCTGAGCAATGATCTGAGTTGCAATGTTGCATGCAGTGGAGAAGCTGTGTGGACGCTCAATCAGAGTACCGGAGATAACAGTGCCATTCTGCAGCATGTCATCAAGGTTGATGAGGTCACAGTTGTGCATGTGCTGTGCAAAGTAATCGGAATCGTGGAAGTGGATGAGACCCTCATTGTGAGCAGCAACAATATCCTCTGGAAGAAGCTCACGCTGAACGAGGTCCTTAGAAACCTCACCAGCCATGTAGTCACGCTGAACAGAAACAACGGTAGGATTCTTGTTGGAGTTCTCCTGCTTGACTTCCTCGTTGTTGCACTCAATCAGAGACAGAATCTTGTCATCGGTGGTGTTCTTGTGACGCTTCTGGTTTTGGATGTAGCGGTAAATGATGTACTTACGAGCAACCTCAAAGCGGTCAAGAGCCATGAGCTGATCCTCGACAAGGTCCTGGACCTCCTCGACGGTGACGGTGTGTCCAGCCTTCTCGCACTCATCGGTAACGTTGAGAGAAGCAAACTGAATCTCACGCTCAGTCAGGCGCTGATCCTCAGGGACCTCTGCGTTAGCCTTAGCGATTGCGTTAACAATCTTCTCAACCTCGAAGGTGACCTCTGAGCCATTGCGCTTGATAATCTTCATGTGCAAACTCCTTGAACAAACGTTGGTGAAAGCAACGCTTTCATGCGTGTTTAATTGGATTATCACTGCGGTTCCTAAGCTTTTGCCTAAGCGAAGTGGTTGGGAACCCGCTTGTGTGATGGGAACTACTATGCCACAACTTATAGTGTTTGGGTTCGAGAACTATAACAATATATTGTGAAATTTCCACACGAATACAAAATTATGTATTGACACGTTGCGGCAACCAATATCTCTGCAGGTAGAAAATTAGCTAGAAACTTCGCTAATTACAAAATTTATTAATGGTCATAAAATAATTCGATTTTTTGTAAGTAGGCATTCGTCGCCTTTCACAAATGCGCCACAATTCACCCCTCAGTACTCACTTTTGTTGGGCGTTTGGGGACTAAAAAAGCCGACACAAAATGTCGGCTTTGGTGGCTAGTCTAGTGGAGGCTGTGGACGCCAGGTCGCATCTTTATAGATAAGGCGTGCATCCTTCCAGCCCTTTATAAGGCGAGAAAGACCAGACGAGAAGTGTGCTCTGTCTACCAAAATGAGTCGAATAATCTCTTTTGCAAAGGTCAGAGCGGTGCCAACACCAAAGAGCACAGGGTTGTAATCACCGTGAACCTGGAAGTAACGGGCAATATAGCCGCGGTTACGTGTGATGTAATAGCGCGTCATATCAGAGGTTGAATTAAGCTGACGCACAGAACCAATACTCTGACCAGGAACTTCTCGACATCTTGAAAGAACAAAATCTGGAATCAAAATAGGCTGCGTTACCTTGCTGGCCAAATAGCCATATAAGGCGTCATCCCAGTAGATAAAGAAACGCGCATCAGGTAGGCCAATCTTTTGCACTACAGAGCGCTTAAAGCAGGCACCCTCAAAGCACATAACATTACATTCGCGGTACGCAACGCCATCAAAACCAGCCTTTGCCAGCGGATTATAGATGCCCAAAGCGGTACTAAAACGATACTGCCAGAAGAAAGGACCACCATCAAAGTCGTAACGCTGGCCCTGGATGACCTCAGCCTTATCTGACCATGCGTCAAGCTTATCAAGACCATCAGGCAGCACAGCTACGTCATCGTCCATAACCCAGAACCACTCAGCGCCCAGCTCATAACCTACGCGCACACCCTCAGAGAAGCCGCCGGAACCACCGGTGTTTTGCTCCATAGGTACGTAACACACGCGATTAGTGCCACCGTGAGCGTCGGGATCATCAGTGGTTTCTCCCCACGTGGTTTTGACCTTCTCCGAAAACTCAGACACAAGAGCGGACGTCTGAGGGGAGTTCTCGTTGTCCACAACAATGATGCGCCATGGTGCCTGCGTAAGCTGCGTAATGGAATTAAGCAGGTTAGAGAGCAGTTCCTGGCGTTTAAAGGTAACTATGACAAGGGCGGTGCGCTTCATATTTCCTCAAAATGTGACTTCGTGAGTAAGTTGATGCCTTTATAGTATAAAGCAGCAATCAAAAGGAGTTTAGATGAGTCACGCTCAAAACTACCAACCTTTAGTTTCTCTTGTTGTACCCATATACAACGTTGCAGACTATCTGGAGCAATGTCTGGCAAGCATTCAATCACAGAGCTACACAAACC
>JABZHD010000110.1 GCA_015259045.1 Atopobium sp.
CAGTAGCTGGGTCCATGACAACAATAGAGCCCGAGTAGCCCTGGAGCGCAGCTTCTGCCACGGCCTGCATCTGAGAGTTGATGGTCAAAACAACGCTTGAACCAGCGGTATTGACGCCAGCCATCGAGTACAGAGCACTTCTCCAGTCAGAATGATCTGCATGGCCGGTAAGTGTCTCGTTCATGGAGGACTCAATACCCGCAGTTCCGTACTGGGTAGAGATGTAGCCAACGGTGTGAGAAGCCATGCCGTCGTGTGGATAGTTGCGCACGTAGGTGCCATCGTCTTGTTTGACGCTCTCTGCCAGGGTGACGCCGTCAGAAGTCATGATGGCGCCGCGCTGAACGTATGCACTCCTAGCAATGGTGTGGTTGTTGGTAGGAAGCGCCTGAAGTCTAGGAGCGTCAATCACCATCAAGAAGGTCAAATTGCCGAGAAGAACGGTGAAGAAGAGGGTAAATACGGTAACCAAATTGGTCAGACGTTTTCCGAGAGCAACACGTCCCAGAACACCAGACTCTTCAGACTGCAGACCAAAGCCTCCGCGGATGTGACTGCCATGCAGAACAGAGGAGGCGTGAGCTCCACCAGAAGAAATTTCAAGTCTTTGGGAATCGAGTACCTTTTTACTTGGCTCAAGTTCTGTCTCGCGACCAGTTCCCTCATCACCTGCTCTGAGCAGTAAGGCAACAATGATAAAGCTGGAAAGAAGAGAGCTGCCGCCTTGGCTCATGAAAGGCAAGGTGACACCAGTTAGAGGCATGAGTTTAGTAACGCCTGCAACAATAAGGAAGGTCTGGAACGCCAAAACACTGGTAAGACCAGCAGCCGCAAAAGCAGATGAATCGGACTTTGCGCGAGCAGCTGTTGCGAGGCCGCGCACGGTAAGGAGCAGGAACAAGGTAATGATTGCTGCTCCGCCAAAGAGGCCCATCTCTTCTGCAATGGCCGAGAAAATAAAGTCAGACTCAACAATAGGGATCAGCGTAGGCATTCCCTTATCAATTCCGGTGCCAGCAAGACCTCCATCTGCGATGGAATAGAGGGACTGGACAATTTGGTAGCCGTCTCCAGCGGGATCTTTGAACGGATCAAGCCAAATGTTGACACGAGTCTGAACGTGGCCAAAGAAGTGGTAAAGCACCACGCCGCCAATAGCCAAGAGCGCAATGCTGACAAAAACGTAGCTAGCGCGACCCGTTGCTACATAGAGCATGATGACAAAGAACACGAAGAAGAGCAGAGCGCTACCAAGGTCGCGTTCAAAAATAACAACAATCAGGCTGATGCCCCACATGACAAACAGAGGAAGCAGCATTTTGAAGCGAGGAATGCGGAAAGGTCCAAAAGAACGCATGGAGACCGATAGGGCTTCTCGATTCAGTGCAAGATAAAATGCCAGGAAGAGCGTAATGGCAATCTTTGCAAGCTCGCCAGGCTGGAAGGTGAATGCGCCAAAAGAAATCCAGAGTTTTGCGCCGTAGCGATCCTGGCCAATAACAATTGGCAGAAGAAGCAGTATGACGCCGAGAATACCAATGGAGTATTTGTAGCGTGCTAACGCGTCAAGGTTTCTAATGACTGCCAGCACCACAATCATCACAACAACAGAGATAAAGAGCCAAATCGTTTGGTTGACTGCAAGATTTGGCGCAAGTCTAGTGACCATGGTGATGCCAATTCCCGAAAGTACATACACAATAGGGAGAATGGCGGGGTCTGCTGCGGGAGCAAGGAACCTAATAGCAATGTGAGCCACAGTAAATGCTGCAAAGAGACCAATAGGAACAGCCATAGTCTCAAGGCTGAGTGTTGAGCGAGCAGTAATCATGTACATGGCGTACAGCAGAAATACAGGGATTGCTCCTGCAAACAGTAAGAAGAGCTCTGTATTACGCCTTAGTCCACCTGCTTTTTCCATTCCTACTCACCTCCCGAACTTGTTGTTGACGTTGTTGTTTCTGTTGTGGGTGTTCCGCCAGACTGAACGTCTTCTTTCTTTTTGACCGCTTTGGTGTTGGCGTCATCAATTTGTTTGCGGTAATTCTCGACGGTACTATGCGCCTCATCCTCGTTTTTGACGCGGATTCCTTCGGCTAGTGAGTCTTGAACTGCGTCAGGCAAATCTTTTATTTCGATAGACGTAGTCTCAACAAGCGAAGACATGTTTATGCCGGCGATTGTTGTAGGAATACCTCGATAAACGCCAACGGTAGTTCCGTTGATTCCTAAGTACCACTCGCTGCTTACAAACAGGAAGAACACGGCAACAGTGGCAGCAAAGAGTGCAAGAAACGAGATAAACGTTGCTATGACGCCGCGGGTAAGGTGTCGTCTGGTTTGATCGGCTATGCCGTCGTCTAAGACATCGATGACAATAACGGTGATATTGTCAGATCCGCCATAGGTAAGAGCTGCGGAAACAAGGTTATCAGCAGCCTTTTGTGGGGTGACGTTAGAGACAGCAATGGATTCAATCTCGTCGTCGGGAACCATGCCAGAAAGGCCGTCGGAGCACAAGATAATGCGGTCACCATCAGATACTTCAAGCGAGAAATGATCTGCGTACATGTCTGGATCAGAGCCAAGAGCTCGCGTAACTACCGAGCGAGAAGGGTGTGTACGCGCCTCATCAGCGGTAATCTGGCCAGAATCAATGAGCTCCTCAACGTAGCTGTGGTCGTGAGTAATACGGACCAAAGTTCCGTGATGAAGCAGGTAAATACGAGAGTCGCCAACATGAGCAACAGCCATCTGATTGCCCTCAATGAGAACGGCGGAGGCGGTAGAACCCATGCCTGGTTTGCCAATACCCTTGGCAGGAGCGTCAATAACTTCCTGGTTAGCGGCCTCAATTGCAGCGCCAAGACGGACATCGTCTGCGGTACTTGGTGCCTGTTCAGCAATGACCTTAACGGCAATAGAGCTTGCTACCTCTCCAGCAGCATGACCACCCATACCGTCACAGATAGCAAAGAGAGGGGTGCGCAAAAGGAACGAGTCCTCGTTATGCTCGCGAACTAAACCCACGTCAGAGCGGGCGCCCCAAGAAATAAAGGTGTTAGAGCCTGAAACTGCTTCTGCGTCGCCTCGACCGTCAAGTGGCAGCTCGCAACGACCAGGAGCGCTGACGGGCTCTTGTGCAGGTGTATCAGAAATATGTGTTGTATCAGAAGAAACCATGAGCCTCTTATCGACGTCCAACACGCATAATCACATCGCCGATCTGGACTTCGTCTGTGTCGCGAAGCGTAACAGGCTGTTCGATGATGTGACCATTAACCATAGTTCCGTTTGTGGAACCAAGGTCTTCAAGCACCAGAGCGGGTCCCTGGATGGTAAAGCGGGCATGTGATGCAGAAACGTAGGGTTCGTCAATCACAATGTCAGAAGAAGGGGAGCGTCCAATAACAACGGGTCCCAAGATATCTACATGCAGACCACGTAAGGACTTGACGCCCTTCTCGACATCAACGGACCAAATAGCTCCGTCTTTGCGCTGACCGCTGACAAGACCAATGCCCGTGCGCATGACCGAGAACAGGAAGATGTACAGCAGGACAACAAGCAGAACGCGTCCTGCAAAGAGAATCAAATCAATCATTAGTTCTCCCGGAACTGAAGGTCCATAAGACCAATGGTAATGAGGTCTCCGTCGCGCAGAATTACCTCATCTACGTCGATATCGTTGACAAGCGTTCCGTTAGTGGAGTGCAAATCAGCAATGTGCCAATCGTGACCGTCATAGGTCATCTCGGCGTGACGTCTTGAAACGTTAGGATCGCGCAAAACAACGTCTGCTTGAGAGCGCTCACGACCAATAATGGCACGAGGAGCCTCAACGCGATACGAGCGACCGCTCTGGCGATCAATCAAAATGCAGGTAGCGTCCATGTTTGCACGCGGTGTGCCTTGCAAATTGCGAGAAGGACGTCCACCCATGCCATTGAGCTGCGCATCAAGGGAAGGCGTGATACGACGCTGTGTCATAGGGACAGGAGCCGCTGTTGGGATAGCTCCGTTAACTGGAAGGTCTGGAAGCCCGTTTGAGCTAGGA
>JABZHD010000111.1 GCA_015259045.1 Atopobium sp.
TCATGAGGGTCATCATGCCGCCCATCATGTACTGCTGGGTACGCTGCTCCCCGGAGCTTGTACGAGCGTTTACTGCCATGGAAAGGAAGGTAGTAAGGCCAAACAGAAGAACAAAAATTATGTAAGGGATAGCAGCAACAAGGCCATCAACAGCAAAAATGTCAGACGTTGCTCGTGCGATAGAAGGAAGAATGTTGTAGAAACGAGAGTCTACCGGAACCATCTTTGCAACGGTAAAGAGTGCAATAAAGATAGGGGACTGCAGCAGCAAAGGAAGACAACCACCAAGTGGATTGAAGTTAATCTCTGCGTAAAGCTTACGCATTTCTTCATTCTGTCTTACTGGATCATCAGCATAGCGCTCCTGGATTTCTTTGAGCTTTGGCTGAACAACGCTCATACGAGCCATAGAGGCCGTCTGCTTGTTGGTCATTGGAACCAGGATAATACGGATGATGATGGTAAGCAGGATAACTGCCATACCCCAGTCTCCCGAGAATGATTGAAGTCCCGCTAAGACTGTGTATAGAAAGTTAACAATCCAATCCCACATATTTCCTCCGGTGCGTTCCTTTACGGAACGGGATCGTATCCTCCCTTATGAAAAGGGTGGCAGCGAGCAATACGCTTAAGAGCAAGCCAACTTCCCTTTTTAACACCGTACTTTTGTATAGCTTGAACTGCATATTCAGAGCAAGTAGGTCTGTAGATACAGTGCGGCTTAAAAAGGGGAGAGATGTTTCTTTGATAGAAACGAATAGCACCTAGGAACAAGTTTGCGAGAAAAGAGCCTTGTCTTTTCTCGCTCATTTGACCCCTGTCTTTCTTAACAAAGCATCCAAAGAAACGCTTATATCAGCAGGATTAGTGCTGTGTGTATCTTTAGTCGCAAAGAGAATAATGCCGTATCCCTCAACAGGTAAACCGCTCTTTCGAGCTGCTTCGCGTAAAACGCGTTTACACCTGTTTCTAAATACGGCGTTACCTAGTCTTTTTGGAGCTACAAAGGCTACCTCGGAAGGATGTGCCTCAGTGGATGGTGCTACTCGTATACGAAGAACAGAACTTTGAGCCCTCTTCCCCGCAGAGAAGACCCTTTCAAACTCTGAACGAGATTTAATGGTCTTCACAGAAACATTCCTTAGACGGTGAGGCGCTTACGGCCCTTAAGGCGACGACGAGCGAGAACGGCACGACCATTCTTAGTTGCCATACGTGCACGGAAACCGTGAGTAGTTGCGCGCTTGCGCTTATTTGGCTGGTAGGTACGCTTCATAGCTATTTCCTCCCGAACGGGTACAGTATCGATTAAAAAGCCTACAGATTGTACTCGCGTTTATGGGTACCTGTCAAATTTTCTACGCAAATACCTCAACTTTTTCTCTTTTTGATTCAAAAAACTTAGCGAGAAAACCTTTCATCTTGAAAATTTCACTTGTGATACATGAAGAAATTTGTTGAAAGGAATATTTCTGTAAGCTGAAATATGTCCGTTAAATGCTACTATCATTCAGTACGTCTTTCACAAAGATATAAAGTTATCTACAGATGTTTAACACTTGTTGAAAACTTTCATTCATCGTGAAAGAAAACGAAAAGTTTTCTTCATTTGTTTAACAATTGTTGAAAAGGAGGTGTCATGGCAAGAGATTTCTTTCCTTTTGTTGAGGAAAACACAAACCAGAATGAAAAAGACGCTGGTTCTGATAATTCTCTCACCGTCCGTTATGCTGCACGTATTGCAGTGTATGACGATAAAGCCGCAGCACCTCGTGTTGTTCTCGTAGAACCAAAAGACGTTCGATCTTATCTTGATGAAATTGCAGCTACCGTTAACCAGCTTGCTCACGAGCAGGGAGGAAAAATTCCTTTTATGGTTATGCGTGAGATTGTGGAAAATTTCATTCACGCTCGATTTGTAGCACCTACAATTTCAATCATGGATAACGGAAATACCATTAGGTTTTCAGACCAGGGACCTGGTATTAAAGAGAAAAATCGAGCTCTTGAGTTTGGTACTTCTTCTGCAACAGAAGAGATGAAATCGTTTATTAGAGGCGTTGGTTTTGGCCTTCCTTATGCTCAACAATACATGGTTGAGAAGGGTGGAAGTCTTACCCTTGAAGACAATATCTCTGGCGGAACGATTGTTACTTTATCAACACGCCGCTCTAAAGATGCGCACATTCAGACGCTTCCAACTCAAGAAGAAGCTGAAGAGTTACCTGTAAATCAGAACCAACAGACAGTTTCACATGCTTCACAAGCAATTTCTTATCAGACAGCTACACAGCCAGCTACACAGCTTCCTAATCTGGTACTTACAGATCGAGCAAAACAAGTTCTTCAATATCTCTATGAGCATGAATGGGTTGGAGCAACGGAGTTAACAAGTACCTATGGACTTTCAACACCAACGTGGTCAAGAGAATTAAAATCGCTGGTAAATATAGGGATAATCGGAAAAGTTGGGCAGAAATATAAGCTCACCACTATTGGAGAAACTCTCCTTTCATAGAGTTTCTCAACATTATTCGCTGAAAGTTATCAACATTCCTCTATACTAGGTGTCCCAATTTTCAACATTTTGATTGGACACGTATGGATGCATCAATTGATTCAGACGCAGTAGCTCTGTGGCAAGACGCAATTGACCTCTTGGTTGAAGAGAATCAGCCAGAGGCTTTTATCGCTATGTTGAGAACCTGTACTCCAATTAAAGTTGAAGATAACGCACTGTGCGCTGAAACATCAATGCGCTTGGCATATAACCGTATTCTTAAAAATCTACCAATTGTTGAGAGATGCCTTTCAGCAGCAGCCTTTGAAGACATTATTTTGAGTCTTACTCTTACAAAGTCTTCTACTCCTGTTACCACTACTTCCACAATGACTCCTCAAGAGTTCAACGCTTGGAAGCAGAAAACCGCTCCTATACAGGCTGTTGTTCCAGAACAAATCCAAGATTTTGAATCCCAGGAACAAAGCCTTGAAGAATTAAAACAACAGACCTTAAAGCGCCGTAAGAGTAATCCTCTTTATGAGGAGACATCTTTCAATTCAAACCTCACCTTTGATCGCTTTGTTGTTGGTGACGAGAATGAGCTTGCACATCAGCATGCATTAAATGTTGCAAACGATGCAAAAGGTAAGGCAAATCCACTGTTTATTTACGGTGCAAGTGGTCTTGGAAAAACTCACCTTCTACGCGCGGTTCAAAACTACATCAACTCTGAAGATATCGAACGCGTTTGTGTTTACAAAGATGCAGATGCCTTTGTTGATGATTATGTAAATGCAGTTCGTAAAAACGCATCAGGAAACGCCGCAACAGAGCTTAGTAATAACTACCAAAACATTGATGTTCTTATCATCGATGACGTCCAAAAACTTGCTGGTAAAGCAGGTACTATTAACTTCTTCTTCAATATTTTTAACTCTCTTATTGATAGAGGTAAGCAGATTATTCTTGCCGCAGATAGAACACCCGCTCAGCTTGGTATGGGATCTGACGGATTTGATGATCGTATTACTTCTCGTATGAGTGGTGGCATCGTTATTGGTATTGAATCTCCAAGTTACGAGATGAAACTCAATCTTATTCATGTCTTCTGCGACCGCGCATTTAAAGAAAGAAATTCTTCTCTTTCTGCAGACGATTTGCCAGAGGACATCCGTCGTTACATGGCTGACAAGGCTGGTCAAAGTATTAGAACTCTTGAAGGCTTCTGCAATCGTTGCGTCACTGGACAAATCAAAGCAAAAGAATCCGGTAAAAACATTAAGCAAGAAGAGATTGATAAGATTGCAGACACGCTTTGGCGCCGCGTTTCAAAGACCGTAAATATCGAGAAGGTCCAAGAAGTCGTAGAAAACGTCTATGGCATTAGTCATCGCGATATTGTTGGTAACAAGAGAAATAAAGAAATTGCAGAGCCGTGCCATGTTGCAATTTATCTTGCTCACGATCTTTGCCAGTACACACTGGTAAATATTGGTAAGCATTTTGGCGGAAGAAAACACGCAACTATTTTGCACAGCATTGAGG
>JABZHD010000112.1 GCA_015259045.1 Atopobium sp.
CAGTATGAGCGCGGTCGGACTCAAAGTTCTTCTGAGCCGCTGCAATGTCGTCGAAGGAAATGCTTTTCATCTGATCCATGTGATCTCCTTAACTGAAATAGGTAACACAAAAACTATATTCCCAATTAAGGGGTCCCTAGTCTAAGAGTTACCAGTTTGAAACTTTTATTTTTGAGAAGTTTTTTAATCAAACGCTTTTTGCAAATTCAGAGAGATTTTGTGAAGTTATTACATTGGCGAGAAAATATTTTTGCTCAATTTACCAGCGGTAATAGAAATATCTGCATATAGAACATATGTTTGTATTAGTAGTTATTGTCTGGCGAATCGGCTACACTATACAAAGAAATTAAGAACCCTTGGTAAAAGAACAAATTTTGAAGCACAAAGAGAAGAGCGTAGAAAAAGATGGCATTTGTTCACCTCCACAACCACTCAGATTTTTCCATTCTTGATGGAGCTAGCCGTGTCCCAGACATGGTTAGTAAAGCTGTAGAGTTTGGCATGCCAGCGCTTGCTTTAACTGATCACGGTTATCTCTTTGGTATTCCAGATTTTGACCTTGCATGCCGTAAGTACAATGAGGCACTTAAAGATTTTGGACAGTGGTGCCACGATGTGGAATGTTTTGAAAAGGGCTGGGATCTAGAAGAGCCTCCCGCAGATGACCCAAATGCTGGAGAGCATGATAAAGTTCATGCTCAATGGGCTTCTGACGTCCAAATTTGGAATCAAACGCATGATATTGAGGCAGTAAAAGCCAATAAACCATCTCCACTTATCAAGCCAATTTTTGGTTGTGAAGCTTATTTCATTCTTGATGATTGTATTGAGAAGGGTACTAAGCAGGTACGTTATCACCTTATCTTGCTTGCTAAAAATGAGACCGGCTATGTCAATCTGATGAAGATGATGTCAGAGGCGGGCTCAAAAGACATGTTCTATTACAAGCCGCGCACTACGCTTGAGATGCTCAAGCGCTACCATGAGGGCATTATCTGCACTTCAGCTTGTGTTTCTGGCATCATTCCTCGTATGTTGTTTGAAGGTCGTCCAGAAGAAGCAGAGCGTTGGGCAAAAATCTATCAAGATATCTTTGGAGATGACTTCTACCTAGAGATTCAAGACCACGGTTTGTCTGATCCAAGCTGGGGCGGCTATACCGATAGAACCCTTGCTGAGCGCATTGTAAAGATGGGCCATGACCTTGGCATTAAGGTAGTTGCTACCAACGATAACCACTATCTCACTAAAGAAGACGCAAGCGTTCAAGACATTGCTTCCTGCATTGGTTCCGGCGCTCGCGTTGATGATGAGAACCGCAAACGCATGACAGGCAGCGAGTTCTACCTTAAGAGTGAGCAAGAAATGCGCCAGATCTTCTCGTGGTGTCCAGAAGCTATCGAGAACACCATTGAGGTTGCAAATAAGTGCAACTATGAGCTGGACTGGACCCATATGTATCTGCCAAAGTTCCCAGACTTGGCAGAGGGGGAGACCTCAGAGGAACGCTTTAGAAGAGAGTGCGAGCTTGGTCTTGCGAAACGTTATGGAGATGATTGGCAAAACGTTGTTATCAACGAGATTAACGTTAAAGATCGTTTTGAGTATGAGTACGACATTATCTGCAAAAAGGGTTTTGCTGATTACTTCTTAATTGTTCAGGAGTATGTTCGCTGGGCAAAAGAAAATGGTATTGGTGTAGGCCCTGGTCGTGGATCTGCAGCAGGCGCTATTGTTGCATATGCCATGGACATTACCTCGTTTGACCCTCTTGAGAATGGCCTCATGTTTGAGAGATTCTTGTCTCCTCAACGTTCAGAGATGCCAGATATTGATATGGACTTCGACGATGAGCGTCGTCTTGAGGTTGTTGAGCATGTTCGTCAGATTTATGGATCTGAGCGTGTTTCTCACGTTATTACGTATTCAACCATCAAGGCTAAACAGGCAATTAACGATGCCTGTCGTGTTCTAGGATATCCCGTTTATATGGGCCAGCGTCTTTCTAAGATGATTCCAGGAGATCCTAACGCTCACCTAAAATTTGTTCTTCATAAAGCTCAAGAAGGCCAAAAGGGTGCCGATCAGTATTCTGCTGACTTTGAAGATGCATACGAGAATGACCCTGATGCAAGAAGAATTATTGATGCTGCTCTATCTATTGAAGGCTTGCATCGTGGCGAGGGTGTACATGCTTGCGCAGTTTTGATTGCTCCAACGCCTGTTAATGACCACGTTCCCACCAAGGTTGATACCAAAGGTGGCGTAGAGATTACGCAGTACGAGGGACACTCTGTCGCTGACATGGGTCTTCTTAAGATGGACTTCTTGGGACTGAGAACCCTAACGGTTATTTCTCGTGCAATCAAAAACGTGAAGGATAACTACGGAATTGATATTGATGTAGATAACATTCCATTTACAGACCCAGAGATTTATAGACTTCTGAGAGAAGGACGAACCGCTGGCGTTTTCCAGGTTGAGTCTGCAGGTATGACTGCAACCATTAAGGGCATGAGACCAACAGAGTATAAGCACATCGTCGCACTTATCGCTTTGTATCGTCCTGGTCCTCTTAACGCAGGCATGGTTACCAGTTATATCAACCGTATGAACGGTAGAGAAGAAGTCAAAGATTACGATCCACGTCTTCATGACATCTTGGAAGAGACCTACGGAACCATGGTCTATCAAGAGCAGGTTATGCAGATTTCTATGAAGATGTCTGGCTTTACCGCGGGCGAGTCTGACAAGGTAAGAAAAGCAGTAGCAAAAAAGAAGATTAAGCTCATGCAGGAGGTTGTCCAGCACTGGGACGACGGTACTGATGAGACCATGGAAGCTCACTGGAAAAACGGTGCAGTTCGTAATGGATTTGATCGCTCGGTTGCAGAAAGCATCTGGGATGATGTTCTTGAATTTGCTTCTTACGCATTTAACAAGTCTCACTCTGCTGGTTATGCAATTCTTGTTATGCAGACTGCGTGGATTAAGGCACATTATCCACACGAGTTTATGGCAGCAGTTCTTACCTCATACATGGGCAAGACGGATAAGATTGTCCACTATGTAAGTGCTTGTCGCCATGAGGGAATCAATATTCTTCCACCAGATATTAATGAGTCTGGTAAAGACTTTACTGCTACTAAAGAGGGTATTCGTTTTGGCTTTGCAGGTATCCGTGGTGTAGGCGCTGGTGTTGGTGAAGCAATTATGCTTGAGCGCCAAAAAGGCGGTCCTTTTGCTAACATTCATGATTTTGTTGATCGTGTTGATGCAAGCCAGGCAAAGCGCAATGTTGTTGAAGCTCTTATCAAGGCAGGAGCTTTTGACTCAACAGGCTATACCCGTATGCAGATGATGAGTTTTGTGGATAAGAACAATCCACAAAACATTATCGATGCTGCTACTAAGCGTCAAAAAGATAAGGCCGTTGGTCAGTTCTCAATGTTTGATATGTTCGCAGAGGTGGAGGGCTCTGGTTTTAGCGATATTGTCCCAGAGCCAGACGGCGTTGAGTGGGATAGGCGATTCAAGCTTACCAAAGAGTACGAAGTCCTAGGCATCTATGTCTCAGACCATCCGCTTCGTCCGTATGAGTACGCCCTTGCTAAAAGTAGAGATTATGCTCTTGCAGAGATTGAAGAGAACGTAGAGGTTCAGCTTCCTAACGGTGCTATGTCTCAGCAGTTTAAGGTGCCAGAAGGTAAGCCTATCCGCTTTGCGGGCATGGTTACCAACGTTATGAAGCGCACCACTAAAAACGGCGATCCAATGGCAATTGTTACGCTAGAAGATATGGAGGGTAGCGTCACTATTGTCATGTTCCCTAAGCTCTACAAGAAGGCTGCAAGACTTCTTGCCGGCGATGTTGACCCAGAAACTGGTGAGAGCCAGAGTGACATCTTCATTTCTGTTCTTGGAAAGCTTGAGCGTTCTGATAGAGGAGACCAAGTTATTGCTCAAGAAGTTAATCCTATTGAGCTTAACAGCGTCAATAATACGCCAAAGA
>JABZHD010000113.1 GCA_015259045.1 Atopobium sp.
GGATACGCTTTCAATGTATCCACTCACCATCTCTGAGCAGTCCGTTAATATTTCTTCCTTTATTTCTGGAAGTGGTAGCAGTTCTGACTCGGCTGATTCTCAAACGCAAGACGCACAAAGCGAGATGACGCAGAATCAGAAAAATGCAGAGGCTGCAAAGCTAGAAAACCAACCCGCTGAGGGCGCTATTCCTACCAACAACAGGCTGGGAATGCAGGCAGAAAGCATCGGGTCCAATGATCTGACCAGCTTGAAGGCTTTTCTCGACAATAATGGTGGCGGCATTAATACGTATGCCAGTGCTATTACCTATGGCTATTCTGTAAGCCCTTTTATCTACCTACCAGCAGGCGCGGACTCTGGCTCTTCTGACCCTGTTCAGGTGCAGCCAGACGTTACCTTTTCTAAGGTGTCGCCTAAGATTCCGTCATATAGTCCACTTGCTTCATTTGCAAGCACCACGCTGTTTAATGAGCTTCCGGGAAATCCTTCCATTTACGAGGACCGTTATACGGTTCGTGCTGGTAGATGGCCCACTGCTTGGAATGAGGCTGTTCTGGTACTGCGTCCAAACGGCACCATGGATGACTTTTTGGAGTACACGCTTGGCCTGCGTGACTATGCTGGTCTGCGCTCTACCGTTGATAAAATTGCAAGTGGAGAATCTGGCACTATCGAAGAATCTCATAGTACGTACACCTATGAGCAGCTGATGTCTCCAACGTTTAAGCTGGTTATGCCTCATCAGCGCTATGTATGGGATGGAAATTTAGGTGTCTGGACAGACAAATCCGACGATCAGTCATACATGAATGACCTCATTTCTAATGCACCCGACCTGCATATTGTTGGTGTCGTTCAGGCAAAAGATCCAACTACCACGGGAGCGCTTTCTGAGGGCATTTACTACACGCCACAACTTACTCAGAAGATGATTTCTGATGCGGCAGCTTCTCCGATTGTTCAGGACCAAATGAATCGTTCGGACGTTGACGTGTTCACTGGTAAAACCTTTGAGGACGAGAAGAACGGTCAAACTTCTGAAGGACTTTCTATCGGTTCTCTCATTTCCGTTGATTCTAACGCGCTGTCTTCAGTGTTTAACTTTAATCCACAGGCGCTGAACTTCTCGTCAATTAATCTGTCTGGCTTGGATATGTCCTCGCTTGACCTTTCTGACGTGCAACTACCAGCCTTTGATCCCTCTCAGCTTAATCTGTCTGACAGCAATATACTGTCTTCTGTTACGTCTTCGCTTGATCCAGCTGCTCTGGCGGCGGCTTTCCCAGAGCTTTCTGCAGCAGACATTCAGCAGATTCTTTCTGGCATTACCGTTAATTTCAAACCAGGAGGACAAGCTGCTATTTCTTCGCTCATGGGTAACATTGCTCTTGGATGGAACTCTTGGAGTGCTGCTAATCCTGGCAAGACCATGGCAGACTACCTTGCAACAGATCAGGTACGCACGCAGATTGTGACTACAGTTTCTTCTGCAGTTGATACTGATGACCTGCAGCAACAGCTGGTTAGTGCTCTGGCAAATAAACTGGGAACCAATCCAGACCTTCCAAGTGTCCAGGCTGAGGTTTCTCAGAGGCTTATGAGTGCTTATCAATCACAGATTGCAAGTGCACTTTCCGCAGCTATTACGCGTGCTATGAGTGCGTACGTGCAGTCTGCGCTAACCAGCGTGATGACGCAGGTTGCCTCCAGGATGCAAAATCAGATTGCAGGCGCTCTCAATACAGCTATGCAGGGCGTTGCGGCAAATATGTCCAATGCTATGCAGATAGATCAAGCAACGCTCGCTAGCGCCTTTAAGCTTAATGCTGACCCATCGCAGCTCGCAGCTATTGCCGCGTCAATGCTAAGGGCAACGCCGGCAACGTATGAATCAAATCTTTCTAAGATGGGATATGCGGACCTTAATAAACCCACGTCAATCAATATTTATCCTAAAGACTTTGCAAGCAAAGAGAAGATTGTTGAAATTCTTAATACGTACAACGCTGATGCAAAGGCTGCAGGTGAAGAGTCTAAGGTAGTTACGTATACCGACATTGTTGGTGCGCTGATGAGTTCTGTCACACTGATTGTTGATATGATCTCGGCGATGCTGATTGCGTTTGTATCTATTTCGCTCGTTGTTTCCAGCATTATGATTGGTATCATTACGTTTATCTCGGTACTTGAGCGCAAAAAGGAGATTGGTATCCTGCGCTCCATTGGTGCTTCCAGGCGAGACATTGCCAACGTATTCAATGCAGAGACGTTTATTGAAGGACTTATCTCTGGTGTTATGGGTATTGGCATTACACAGCTGCTCATTTTGCCCGCAAATGCTGTGGTCAAAGCTATGTTTAACGTGGACAACCTGGTGATCTTGCCGCTGAATGGCGCGCTCATTTTGATTCTGATTAGCGTTGGTTTGACGCTCCTTGCAGGTCTTATTCCTGCAGGTAGGGCGGCTAAGTCCGATCCAGTTCAGGCACTGAGAAGCGAGTAAGGCCCCTGCCTGAGCGCACCAGTTGGCGAGAAGACCGTCTGGCTGCACCTCATGCCTCACAAGAAAAGCCCTGTCATGCGCGTGCATGACAGGGCTTTTTGCGTTTTGTTGCAGCTACCAGGCCTAGTTCTCCTGACCGCCAAAGAGATCGACAACCTCAAGATCAAGCTTGGAGGCTTCAATGGCCTCCTTAGCGCCAAAGACAACAACCGAGAGGTCGTCATAGCTTTGAGGCATGGTGCTTCCCAGTTCTTTGATGTCCTCAACCTGGGCGTGAAGGATCTTCTCGCGAAGCTTAAGAAGGCGCTCTGGATCACGGTGGTTGAAGTACTCAATGTCTTGCCTGCGAGCAAGCATACGAGCAGGCACAGGAGCGTCAACGCCTGCTACAGAGGCAACTACGTAGCCCTCAAACTCGTCAGCGTCTGGAGTCCACTCAGAGAGCCAACTACCTGCGCCAACATAGCGGTCGAGGGTTGCGTCAAGCGCGGGGTCTCGGTAGGAGACAAAGCTTTGCAGGCCAGCGATGGAGTTTCTGAACATGACGCCATAAGCGCCACCCTTGACGCGAACCTCGTTCCAGAGATAGTCAAGACCCAGGACTCTGGTGGCAATAAGCCAGTTACCCTGCTGTTCATTGGTTGCATGGGCAACGTTTGGATAAGAGAGACCAACGTAGGAGACGTTTGACGGAATGATGTACGCCACGTGCTGCAGCTTACCCTCAGGGACAACAAGAGTTGGTACTGCGTTATCTGCCTGCGATTTATTGCCAACCTTAAGGCCGAGGTCTCCCGCTGCTTGCCAGAATGCCTCGCGGCTATGAGCGGAGCCAGTAAAGCTGACCGTAACGTGTCTGCACGGAACATCTTGCGAGTGAGCGAATCCAGGTCTTTTACAAGTTGAGGGGCGCGCTCATCCCAGTTGGCAAGCAGGTTCTTTAGGTACTCATAGAAGCCAACGCCTGCCAGAGCATCGTTTACGCGGCTAGCAGCAGAATAGGAAGTCAAAGCCTTATTCTGCGCAGCGGTATGGCCCGCGCCTACAAAGTACTGCTCCTGTGCAATGCGGCGCTGAATCAAAATGTTCTTTAAGCGGCTCAAATCGTCAAAACGCGTGCTGGACCAAACCTCAGAAGGAATGCTTGCAAGCCCCTGGGTTTTCTCGGCAAGGGCACTTGCAGCAACAATAAAGGCGGGGCGTGCCTGGTCAAGCGTGTCCTGGTCGTAGATATCCGTGAAGAACGAGAGGTGACCAAGGTTGCTCTCAATAAGGATGTCCAGTTCAGACGCGGTGTGTGACGCTGTATCAAGCTTGCCCAGAGCCTCAGCAAGAATGCCCACAAGTGGCAGCTCCTCAAAGGTAACCGCGCGGGTCAGATCAAAGTAATGGTAGACGTAGTCAATGCCGTGAGTGTCCAGCTCATGCGCAATGCATGGCAGGGGAGCCTCAACCTCAAAGCCAGCAGGACGCTCTCTACCTGCAC
>JABZHD010000114.1 GCA_015259045.1 Atopobium sp.
GGTCAACAAAAACTGTGATGCCATTAAAACGCTGCTTGATGCCTGGAAAGAAGCTCCTTTAGGCCAAGAGCCGGTAGAGTTTTCTGTCATCCAGCAGCTTGCTGATAGAACGCGCTCACTCTGCGATACCTACGGTGTGGAGAGGCTCAGAAACCATCGAGGCGTTGGACTTTCTCGCGGTCTTTCAAACGACGATCTTGCGGCTGCTGTTGCAAAGATGCAGCGTCGTCGTCCTAAGGCTGTCTTTAAAACCGCAGGTCCTCTTCTTAACGACTTGCAAATTGCCTATGTCGAGAAGAGCGTTTCTGGCACGGTGCTGGGCATTGATATTGAGACTACGTCGCGCTTCCCTGAGCTGGGCTACATTGTTAACGTGGGTTTTGAGTTCTGGAATCTTGGTCGCAACACCGTTGCCGTAGAGCCCCACACTGCCTACTTTGGCATCCCAGAGATGTACAAAGAAAAGGGCGTCCCACTTGCCGATATTCACCAGATTACCTGGAAAGATGTTGAGGGCAAGAAATCATTTAGAGACGATAAGAAAGCCCAAGAGGCCCTGCTGGCAACTATGAAAAAGATTCCTTTTATGGCTCACAATGCTGCTTTTGAGGATTCTTGGTTCATGTTCAACATTGATGGTTACGCAGAGGCTAGAAAAGCGGGCAAGATTATTGTTATTGACTCCCGCGACATCTGCCGTCGCTTGGACCCAGAAATTAGGTCTCTTCCCCGCGAGTCTTCTCCTGCCGCGCTTGAGAACTGGGCACGTCGTAGGCATACCCTTGCAGCAGACGAGAAGGAACGTCACGTGGGACTTGAAGACGTAGACCTTATGATTCGTACCGTTCAAGCAGAGTTTGCAGACCACAATATGTTTGAAGACTAGGCAACGTTGTCGGTCATCTGTGTTCAAGCGTTATACTAAAGAGTGCATAAACTAGATTTTCTCGCTAGAAAATAACTGCCAAGGAGGAGTTTTGTCAGAGAAGCAGGTAAGAGTACGTTTTGCGCCATCCCCAACAGGTAAGTTGCACATCGGAGGTGCGCGTACTGCTATCTATAACTGGGCTTTTGCTCGTGCAAATGGTGGCAAGTTTATTCTTCGTATTGATGACACAGATCCTACGCGCTCAACTGAGGAGAACACTCAGATTATTCTGCGCGCCATGAAGTGGCTTGGTCTTGATTGGGACGAGGGTCCAGATAAGGGCGGCGATTGCGGTCCTTATAGCCAGACCGAGCGTCTTGATTTGTATCGTGAGGCAGCAAACAAACTGCTGGCAGAGGGCAAGGCATACCCTTGCTTCTGCACGCCAGAGAAGCTTGCTGAAGACAAGAAGGCCGCAGAGGAGCGTCACGACCCCTTCCAGGGCTATCAGCGTACCTGCAGAAACATTGATCCTGCAGAGGCACAGCGCCGCATTGATGCTGGCGAGCCTTATACCATCCGCATCAAGGTTCCTCTGGACCGCGGTGACGTTATTGTCCACGACGCTGTTCACGGTGACGTAACCTTTAACGCTCGCGAGCTTGATGACTTTATCATCTTCCGTTCTGACGGCACCCCAACCTATAACTTTGCAACCGTTGTTGATGACGCTGGTATGGGCATTACTCACATCATTCGTGGCGATGACCACCTGTCCAACACTCCTCGCCAGATTATGGTGTACGAGGCTCTGGGCGCACCTGTTCCAACCTTCGCACACATCTCCATGATTTTGGGCCCTGACGGCAAGAAGCTCTCCAAGCGCCATGGCGCAACTTCTGTTGAAGAGTATCGTGACCAGGGCTATCTTGCAGATGCCTTTGTCAACTACCTGGCTCTTCTCGGCTGGTCACTTGATGGCGAGACAACCATTGTTCCTCGTGACGTTTTGGCGTCTCAGTTCTCTTTGGATCACGTTTCCAAGAACCCTGCTAAGTCCGATCCAGAGCGTCTGAACTGGATTAATGCAACGTATCTTGCCAATATGGACAATCAGACCTTTGCAAAGACTGTTCTGATTCCAGAGCTTGTGAGCGCAGGTCTTGAGCCTGTTCAGGGAAACACAACTGACGCAGAAGAGATTTACGCAACTCGTCCAGGCTGGTATGACCTGCTCTCCGAGATTCTTCGTCCTCGTACCACAGTAAGCCCAGACGTCATTGAGAAGTCCCGCTTCCTATATGAAGGCGCAAACGTCACCCTTGATCAGAAGAGCGTTGAGAAGGGTCTTACCAAAGACGCTGCTCAGAGTACTACCGTCCTTGCGGCTGCAAAGACTGCTCTTGAGGGCGTTTCTGGGGACGAGTGGAAGGCTGCAGCAATTGACGCTGCCCTTGAGGTGCTTCCAGAGCAGCTTGACCTTAAGAAGCGCGTTGTCTTCCAGTCCATTCGCGTTGCTGAGTGCGGCAACATGGTCTCCCCTCCTCTTGGAGAGTCTATGGAGCTTCTTGGCCGTGAGGTTTGCCTTGCTCGCCTTGACCGCGCTCTTGAGCTTTGCAAGTAACGCACCGAAGGCATGCCTGCCGCGTATTCTTCCAAGCGTAAGTGGGTATCAAAAGTAAAACCACACAAGAGCTGTAAAACAAATGGTTTTGCAGCTCTTTTATCGTTACCGTTTGTTTAGTTTTGGAGTAACTATGATTTCTATGTCTGCGTTTGAGGTCCTAGGCCCCATTATGGTGGGTCCTTCTTCCTCGCACACAGCAGGAGCCTTGCGCATTGCTCTGGTTGCACGCTCGCTTGCACCAAAGCAGCTGGAGCGCGTTGAGTTTTGGCTCTACAACTCCTTCTCTCATACCCACCTTGGTCACGGCACCGATTACGCTCTGATTGCAGGCATCTTGGGCCTTGCTCCAGACGACACGCGCGTCCGTGAAGCGCTCACGTTGGCAGAAGACGCCCACCTCAATTACAGCGTTATTGAAAAGGGCGACGACGAGACTCTGCACCCAAACACCGTAGAAATTCATCTCTACGGTGCAGATAACGTCCACGTTTCCGTTATGGGCGAGTCCGTAGGTGGCGGTCGTATTCGTATTTCTGGTGTTAACGGCGTACGCATTCGCATGTCTGGCGATATGCCCACCATTTTTGTTTCACATCGCGATAAACCCGGTGTTCTTGCAGCTCTCACTACTATTTTGGCCACGCAAAACATCAATGTTGCAACTATGCGCACCTTCCGCTCAGAGCGTGGCGGCTTTGCCCACACTGTCTTTGAGATTGACGAGCCTATTGAGCAGAAAGTCCTCGACCTCTTCCAGCTGGCACCTCACGTTTCGTATGCCGCTCAGGTTTCCATTCCAGGAGCAGCTCCACAAGTCACAAACGACGTGCTTTCAGGAGCCTTTGACAACGGCGCAGATCTTCTCGCCAGGTGCTCCAAGACGGGAGCCTCCATTGGCCAGATTATGCGCCAGCGCGAGAAGGACCTGCGACCAGATGCAGACGTAGACGCCGAGATGGCTCATGTTCTTGAGATTATGCGCGATGAGGTTCACGACACTATTAAGACGCCTCGTCAGTCCATTGGTGGTCTGCTCAACGGTCAGGCCAAAACCGTAGCAAACACCGCAGCTGCAATCTCAAATGCGCTTATGGGTGCCACGCAAACACGAGCCGTTGCCTACGCTATGGCTGTACTTGAGCGCTCGGCAACCATGGGCGTCATTGTTGCCGCTCCTACTGCAGGAGCTTCTGGCGTTGTACCAGGATCGCTTATCTCGGTAGCAGAAGAGATTGGTGCCACTGACGAGCAAGTTATTTCTGCGCTTTGGAATGCAAGCGCTATTGGAGCCATTCTAACCACCAACGCAAGTGTTTCTGGCGCTGAGGGCGGCTGCCAGGCAGAGGTTGGATCTGCTGCTGCCATGAGCGCATCTGCTCTGACTGAGCTTCTAGGTGGCACTCCTCAGCAGTGCTTGGACGCAGCTTCTATTGCTATCTCTAACCT
>JABZHD010000115.1 GCA_015259045.1 Atopobium sp.
CTTTCAACTGTTCTTATAATCATAAGTTGTAACGGGTTGAATCGGAGAGATTTCATGGCTGCAATGAACGAGAAGGACTATTACGCCATCCTTGGTGTCTCTGAGTCCGCGACAGCTGAAGAAATTAGAAAAGCTTTTCAAACTAAAGCTCGCAAGCTTCATCCAGACGTCAACAAAGAGCCTGATGCTGAAGAGCGTTTTAAAGAGGTTTCTGAGGCATATGCTGTTCTATCAGATGCTGAGAAACGCCGTCGCTATGACGCAATGAGAAGCGGTTCTTTCTACGGTGGCGGTTATGGCCCCTCTGGTTATCCTGGTGGATCCACGTATGGAGGTTCTCCTTTTGAGGGAGGATTCCCGTTTGGCGATATTAACTTTAATAATTGGACTACTGGATCTCAAAAGCGCTCTCGCGCATATAAGCCTCAGACAGGTGCAGATATTGTCTACGACTTAACACTGAATGACACTGACGCTAAAAATGGTGTTAAGAAAGGCATAACGTACCAGCGTTTTGTAACCTGTGATGCTTGTGATGGTAAGGGGTCTCAGCATAAAGCTGAGGCAACTACCTGTCCTACCTGCCACGGAACGGGTCACATTGATATTGATCTTTCTTCCATTTTTGGAGTAGGCAAGTTTAGAGTTGACTGTCCAGAGTGTGAAGGCGCTGGACACGTTGTACAGGACCCATGCGACGTTTGTGGTGGTTCGGGACGTGTTTTGTCTGCAAGTGAAATTATGGTTGATGTACCAGCTAATTCACATGATGGCGATCAGATCAGAGTGCCTGGAATGGGAAATGCAGGAACAAATGGTTCTGCGACCGGTGATTTTATCGTAAATATTAAGGTTCCCTCAGAGCAGCTTACGTTCCGTCAGCGTGCGGGAGCTCGCATCACGGGTATAACTGCAATGCTTCTTGTATTTGTGGCACTTAATTTACGCTCACCACTATTTGCCATTGTGTTGATTCCGCTTTTGATATTTGGCGTGAGAAACGTTCTTGCAGATGGCGTCAAGATGAACGCTGGCTGGTGGAGAAGTTTTGCAAATGCCTGTGTTTCGGGAATTATCAACGGTGCCTTCTACTCAATTATTATTATGACTTTGTATGCTTGTACGGCCGGATTAGGCCATGTCGGCTATATGGGAATTTAAGTTTTAGGTTTTACAAGGGGAGAGTTAGTAAGCGTGGCAGAGAAGAAAGACTTCTACGAGCTCTTAGGTGTTGCTCGTGATGCAGACCAAAAAACAATCAAGCGAGCTTTTCTAAAGCTGGCAAGAAAGCTGCACCCTGATGTTTCTGATGATCCTCATGCAGAAGAGAAGTTTAAAGAGGTAAACGAAGCTTATTCTGTGCTGTCAGATGAGCAAAAACGTGCTAACTATGACCGTTATGGAGATCCTAATGGTCCATCCGGTTTTGGTGGCGGCTATGTGGATATGTCAGATATCTTTGGCGGTGGTTTTGGCGGCTTTGGAGATATCTTTGACTCCTTCTTTGGCGGCGGTCATGGTGGTCGCGGCGCTGCTCAGCGTACTCGTGGTAGTGATATGGGAATTAGACTCTCTATCACTTTGGAAGAGGCTGCTGCGG
The DNA here is from genome assembly GCA_015259045.1 of Atopobium sp. Taxonomy (GTDB): domain Bacteria; phylum Actinomycetota; class Coriobacteriia; order Coriobacteriales; family Atopobiaceae; genus Lancefieldella. Next base: position 1,601 of record JABZHD010000115.1, read on the forward strand.
GTGTTACAAAGACAGTAGCCTATACCAGACTTTCTACCTGCGATGACTGCAACGGCACCGGTTTAGGCGAAGATGGAAAGATTGAGGACTGTCCACGTTGTCACGGTACGGGCACGGTAGTTCAGGTTCAAAATACCGTCTTTGGTCAGATGCAGTCTCAGACTGTATGTCCAGAGTGCCAAGGAACAGGCAAAAAAGTCGAACATGCCTGTGAGACCTGTGGTGGCCAGGGAAGAACTCCTGACCATGAGCGTGTTTCTGTTGAAATTCCTGCAGGCGTTCATTCTGGTCAGTCAATTTCAATTACCGGCAAGGGCGAGGCTGGTGTCAGGGGTGATACCTCTGGTGACCTCATCGTAACTATTGAGGTTTCCCAGCATAAAGACTTTGAGCGCAGGGGAGACGATCTCTTTACTTCGGTCAGCGTTGATTCTCTTGAGGCAATTGTTGGTACTACCGTTACCATTGACGGCATTATCAAAGATGAAACTATTGAGATTTCTATACCTGCAGGTTGTAAGTATGGCCAGCAGCTAAGCGTGGCTGGTAAAGGTATGCCTCGCTTGCATACTAAGGCTCGTGGCAACCTTTACGTTCTGGTTCACATTGAGACTTCAACTGGACTGACTAAAGAACAGTTAGAGACGATCACTTCCCTTATTGATGAGCGCAAACAAAGTGGCACTCGAGAAACTCAAGATGAGCAGCATGATCAGCATTCTGCAGCAGAAGATTCCTCTAATCATAAAGACAAGAAAGCCAAAAAGGCTTCCAAGAAGAGGCGCTAATGGCTCATGGAATTGCGCTCATAAATCTTGGATGTAGAGTTAATCGCGTAGAGCTTGATTTAATGGCAGACTCTTTGCTCCGTATGGGATGCCGCATTGTTGAAGAAGATGAGGCTCAAGCCATTGTCATCAACACCTGTGCTGTCACCGCAGAAGCCGAGGCTAAGACGAGAAAAGCCGTGCGAAAAGCAGCGCTTATGCCAGGAGCTCCTCTTGTAGTTGCAACGGGTTGCGTTGCAAGTCTTTTTGCGGACGAGCTTGCCTCTCTTGCTCCTAACGTTGTGGTAGAAGCCGAGAAAGACAAAGTTGCAGATAGAGTTCTTGAAGAGCTAGGCTTTGCTCCAGAATCTGTAAGTGATGACGGTCTTGTCATCTCCAAGCCAACTCCAACAGGTCGCACACGCCCTGGTATCAAGATTCAAGACGGTTGCGACAATCGCTGTACCTTCTGCATTGTCTGGAAGGCACGTGGCGCAGGTAAGTCTCTTGATCCTCGTGAAGTTGTTTCGCAGGTAAAAGATGCTATGAGCAGAGGAGCTCAAGAGGTTGTTCTTACGGGAATCAACCTTGGTAGCTATAAGGCTCAACTTGAGGCTGAAGGTGGAAGAATTTTACGTCTTCCTGATCTTCTCGAGTATGTGCTTGAAAAAACCGAGGTAGGCCGCCTAAGGCTTTCTTCTCTTGAGCCACCTGATGTAAATACTCGTTTGGTAGAGGTTATTGCCGCGTCAAACGGAAGAATTGCACCTTTTTTGCACATCTGTCTTCAATCGGGATGTGACGCTACGCTTGCACGTATGGGCAGGGTGTATAGGACAGAACTTTATCGCAATGCAGTCGAGGAAGCTCGCTCGGTACTGCCAACTATTGCATTAGGAACAGACCTTATTGTTGGTTTTCCTGGAGAAACTGATAAAGAATTTGAAGAGTCGTTTGAGTTTTGTCGTCAGATGGGCTTTTCAAAGATGCACGTATTTAGGTATTCCAAACGACCTGGAACTCCTGCGGCTACTGCTCCAAATCAGGTAGATCCAAAAGTGATGGCTGAGCGCGCAAAGAAAATGCGTGATCTGGGTAATGTCATGCGCTTTGATGCTGCTAAGAAGCTTATTGGTACCTGCGATAATGTGGTGGTACAGTATCCTGGTAGGGGAATTTCTGGCGGTCTTTTTGATGTTCAGGTTGATCCTACTATTGAGCTTGATGAACTCATTGCTATGCGCTTTGACGAAGTTTTACCTAATGGAACGCTAAAAGCTACTCGTTTGTAAATTGGGGGAACATGGAGCCAACACAGATTCGCTTAACTATTCCTGATTCAGTAGACCCTCTGTACCTGACGGGTCCAGCTGATAGTTTGCTCAGAGAAATCGAATCGTCATGTGCAGCTCTTATTTCAATTAGAGGCAAAGCAATCTTTTTGTCGGGAACTTCTCAAGAAATTGAGCAACTAACACTTATTTTTTCTCGCCTGATTCAGATGGTTGAATCAGGATCTAGGCCAACGCTTGAAGATGTAAAGCTCCTGTTAGAT
>JABZHD010000116.1 GCA_015259045.1 Atopobium sp.
GGGTTAGCGTTAGTGCCGATTGCAGAAATTGCAACGTCGCAAGGAATGTCCTCGATAGCACCCTCGATAGGTACTGGACGACGACGTCCGTCAGCGTCAGGCTCGCCGAGCTCCATCTTCTGGACGCGAACTGCGCAAACTGCGCCGTCCTCGCCAGCGACAAACTCGAGAGGGGAGACGAGAGGAAGAACCTCAACGCCCTCAGCCTTTGCGTGGTGCAGCTCTGCACGACGAGCAGGCATCTCTTCCTCGGTACGACGGTAAGCAATGATTGCACGCTCAGCGCCAAGACGCTTAGCAGTACGGACAGCGTCCATAGCAACGTTGCCGCCACCAAAGACAACGACGTTCTTGCCGTGCTTGGTTGGGGTGTCGTACTCAGGGAACTTGTTAGCCTTCATGAGGTTAACGCGGGTGAGGTACTCGTTTGCAAAGAAGACGTTAGGCAGGTTCTCGCCAGGGATGTTGAGAAGCTTTGGAAGGCCAGCGCCGGTTGCAATGTAGATTGCGTCAAAGCCCTGCACAAAAAGCTCATCTGCATCGGTGATACGACCGACAACAGAGTTGAACTCAAACTTAACGCCCAGCTCCTGAAGGCCGTCAATCTCGCGCTTAACAACAGCCTTTGGAAGACGGAACTCAGGAATACCGTAAACCAGAACGCCGCCGCCGGTGAAGAATGCCTCAAAGACGGTAACGTCAAAGCCATTACGAGCAAGCTCGCCAGCGCAAGCAATACCGGAAGGACCGGAGCCTACAACTGCAACCTTCTTGCCGTTCTTTGGAGCGATAGCTGGCTTGGAAGCAAGCTCAGGCTGATCGCCAAGGAAGCGCTCGAGCTGACCAATAGCAACTGGTTCGCTGCGCTTACCCATGATGCAGACGCCCTCGCACTGGTTCTCCTGTGGGCAAACACGTCCACAAACTGCAGGAAGCATGGAGGACTCACGGATGATATCAAGACCGCGGCCAAACTCCTCTGCACGGATAGCCTCGATGAAGCGAGGAATGTTGATGTTTACAGGGCAGCCCTGAACGCACAGTGGATTCTTACAATCCAGGCAGCGGTTTGCCTCTGCAATTGCCATCTCTTTAGTGAAACCCTTGTCGACAGGGCGGAAGTCTTGTGCGCGCTCTTCAGCTGGCTCTTCGTTGTCAGCTGTACGAGGTGCCTTGACATTTGGAATGTAGCGACCGTTTACTTGTGGCATGCGCACCTCGTCTCCTCGTAAGCCTTGATGGACTGGCCTTCCTCGGTGAGGTAGGCTGCCTGACGTGCGCGAAGGTCGTTCCAGTCAACCTTGGTTGCGTCAAAGTCAGGACCGTCAACACAAGCAAACTTGGTCTCGCCGCCAACCTCAACACGGCAGCAACCGCACATACCAGTGCCGTCGACCATGATTGGGTTCAGGGAAGCGATGATAGGTGTGTCGTACTTCTCGGCAGTGAGAGTGGAGAACTTCATCATTGGAACTGGGCCAACGCAGAATACGCGATCGACCTGCTTGTCCTGCAGAAGACGCTCGAGAGGTGCAGTTACAACGCCCTTCTCGCCAAGAGAACCGTCGTCTGTGGTGATGTGGATGTGATCGTCGTCCAGAATGGAACGGAACTGATCCTCAAGCAGCAGCAGCTCTTTGGTACGAGCGCCCATAATAGCGTGGACCTCGCGGCCAGCTGCTACGAGCTGACGAGCAACAGGGAAAGCGATAGCCAGGCCAACGCCGCCGCCGATAACTGCCCATTTGCCCTCGCCCATCTCGGTAGGCTCACCCAGAGGACCAGTGACGTCCTGCAGGAAATCACCAACCTCGTAGGTAGAAAGCATCCTGGTGGTCTTGCCGATTACCATGAAGATAAACTCGACCCAACCCTCCTCAGGATTCCAATCCGCAAAGGTAAATGGAACGCGCTCGCCACACTCATTTGCGCGGACCATCAGGAACTGACCAGCATGTGCATGCTTGGCCATCTGTGGTGCCTCGATGCGGAACTTGAAGACCTTCTCGGAGAACTGAGTCTTTTCGAGGATCTTATACATTCAGCGGTACTCCTCTCCTAACACAACAAAACTGCGAGTGAGTTGACGCGCCGCACTACAGCGTGCCTTCTGGCGAGAAGACAGTAGCAGGTGACGCATGCATCTCACGCATACGAGGTCTGGGTAACCCCGTATTCGCAAACAACATATCTATTGTACTATTTGCGCATGATTCAAGACATGAGTAATTCATGAATGAGCATAAATATTTCGCAGAATGTTTTGCCTGCTAGCTGCGGAGGGCGGGCGAGAAGCTCGGCGGGGCTGCGCGGACGTGCGGGTGCGGCGCCGAGAGGGCGTGCAGTAGCGACGCGCGGGTACGCGGAGGAGCGTGGTGACCGCTAGCTGCGGAGGAGTTGCTCCACCTGATCGGCTGCGGCCTGGGCGGTGACCAGGAAGTCTTCCAGGTTGTTTCCCTTGAGCTCACGCAGAACGTAGTCTGCCACCGGCATCTTTCCAGGAGGACGACCGATGCCAAACTGCAGGCGCATAAAATCCCTGGTCTGGAGCTTGTCGGCGATGGAACGCAGGCCATTATGCGAGTTGAGCCCGCCGCCTTCTTTGAAGTTGAGCTGTCCCTCTGCAAGGTCAACCTCGTCGTGAACGACCAGGATTTGCGCAGGTTGAAGGTGGTGCGCACGAGCAAGTTTAGAGAGGGGACCGCCGCTGGTGTTCATGAAGTCCTGAGGTTTGGCCAGGAGTACACGGCGTTTCTCGCCAGATGCGGCGCCGGGAGCTGCGGGAAGAGTGATCTCTGCGACTTGGCAGCCTGCCTCGCTTTTCCAGTACGAGACATTGTGGCGCTCAGCAAGGGCATCGACGACGGCAAAACCGGCATTGTGCCTGGTACGAGCGTACTTCTCGCCAGGATTGCCCAGGCCCGCCACGAGCACAATTTTGTTACCGTGCATCGAATCTCCTTCTGTTTGAGATGTGTACGTTTATGATGGTAAGGGAAAATGACAGGTTCGACCAGCGTGAACTGCGCGTGCGACGCACCGCGGCGGACCGCGGCGCGCAACGGCCAAATGAGGTGCGGAGGCAAGATGAAAAAGATTCTGGTTACCGGATTTGAGCCTTTTGGTGGCGAGAAAATCAACCCAGCTTGGGAGGCTGTGAAGGCGCTACCCGAGACTATTGGCGACGCACAGGTGATAAAACTGCACGTACCTGTTGAGTTTGGCGTTGGTGCTCAGAAGGTTATCGACGTGCTTGAAGCGGAGCGTCCCGAGATTGTGCTTTGCGTGGGCCAAGCGGGTGGAAGAAGCAAGATTACGCCAGAATTTGTGGGTATCAACTGGGCGCATGCGCGTATTCCCGACAACGCGGGTAAGCAGCCGTTCTCGCAGCGCATTATCGACGGTGCTCCCGACGCGTATTTTGCAACGCTGCCGGTAAACGCCATGGTCGCCGCCATGAAACAGGCTGAAATTCCTGCGGCGGTCTCGTATACCGCAGGCACGTACGTGTGCAACGACGTCATGTACCAGGTCCTTCACGCCCTGGCCACGCGATTCCCGGAGACTCGCGGAACGTTTTTGCACGTACCGTTTGCAACAGAGCAGGTCGTCGAGAAGAACGCCGCGGGCGAGAAAGGCGCCGCAGGTGAGAAGAGCGCTGCGGGTGAGAAGGGTACTGCGGGCGAGAAGTTCCGTCCGGTGCCAAGCATGCCGCTGGAGATGATGACTCGCGGTCTGCAGGTTGCGCTGGAAGCGGCGCTTGCAACCGACGTTGACCTCGCGGACTCCGAAAGTGGAACGACCTGCTAGAACGTGCACCGCTGAGGATGGGTTGCGAGCACACGGGGTTTCTCGCCAAATGTGCCGGCCTTTTGC
>JABZHD010000117.1 GCA_015259045.1 Atopobium sp.
CTTTGAGCTGGACGAGATTATGGACGTTGCCGATAAGATGGCAATTATTTACGCCGGCAAGAATGTTGGCGAGTTTGACCAAGGTACTATCACTGAAGAGCAGGCTGGCCTGCTGATGGCAGGAGGTGACGCCGAGTGAGTACGCTTACAAAGATAATGAGAAAACCCATTACGTCAGCAATTGTTGCTATTTTTGTTGGCCTGTTGGTTGCTTCTATTATTTTGGTTGTTGCAGGTTATGACCCTATCAGCTCGTTTGAGGCACTTATTGGCGGCATGGTAGGTAAGCCAAAATATATTTCTAACGTCATTATTAAGGCAACACCTCTGCTCTTTACGGGCATTGCCGTTGCCTTTGCATTCCGTGTTGGCCTCTTTAACATTGGCGCTGAGGGTCAGTACATTGTTGGCACTATCCTGGCCGTTATTGTTGGCTACAGCCTTGACCTTCCTCCTGTACTGCAGATTCCTGTAGTTGTTTTGGTGGGTACCGCAGGTGGAGCAGGTATTGGCGCCATCATTGGATGGCTTAAAGCCCAGTTTGGCATCAACGAGGTTATTACCAGCATTATGTTTAACTGGATCAGCCTCTACCTCTGCAACTTTGTGGTTTCTCTTCCACAGTTCCACCAGCCAAACTCAACATCTTCATATCCTATTAACGAGTCCGGCTACACCACGCTGTTCTATGGCATGAAGAATTCCGAGGACGGTGCTGAGGCAATTCGCAATATTCCAATTATTGGCGACGCTATTATGCGTACCGACGTAAACATTGGTATTTTTGTTGCTATTTTTGCAGCTATCTTCATTGGTTGGCTGCTTATGCGTACCAAGGTTGGTTACGAGATGCGCGCTGTTGGTTTTAACCGCGATGCTGCTCAGTTTACCGGCATCAACGTTAAGAAGAACCTCACGCTTTGCATGGCTATTTCTGGTGCACTCTGCGGACTTGCAGGAGCTCTGACTATCACCGGCATTGCTCCTCACAGCATTGCAACGCTGGCAGCATTTGAGAACAACGGCTTTAACGGTCTATCCGTTGCGTTTATCGCCAACTGCAATCCTGTGGCATGTATTCCTGCATCCTTCCTGTTTGCTGGTCTTCTTTATGGTGGTCAGACTGTTCAGCAGGTTGTTGGTGCACCTTCCGAGATCATCAACATTGTTATTGGTACCATCGTGTTCTTCATGGCTCTGGGCGGCGTTATTCCAATGCTTGCCGACCGTCTTGATCACAAGCGTGCCCAGAAGGCTAAGGAAGAAGAGGCAAAGCTTGCTGCTCAAGTGAGTGATGCGTCCGACCCATCTCAGGAGGAGGCAAACAATGCTCACTAACCTGATTCTTCTTGTTTCCGTTACCCTTATGTACTCGACACCTCTTATTTTTGGTGCTCTGGGCGGCGTCGTCTCCGAGCGCTCCGGTGTTGTCAACATTGGTATTGAGGGCATGATGGGCGTTGGCGCCTTTGCAGGTGTTGCAGGTAGCTACCTCACCGGAAACCCTTGGATTGGCTTCCTTTGTGCAGGTATTGCAGGCGGCCTTATTGCGCTTCTGCACGCCATGGCATCCATTACGTTTAACGCTGACCAGACTGTCTCTGGTGTTGCTATTAACTTGCTGGCACCCGGCATTGCTCTGTTTGCCTGCCGTCTTTTGTTTGATGGCGCTGCAATGTCTCCAGCTGTCAACAAGTTGCCAAAGCTCTTTGGCGAGGGTGCCTTTAACGACACACCTTATTCCAGCTTGAACGTAGACATCACCGTGGTCCTGGCACTTTTGACCGCTCTTCTCGTCTGGTTTGTGCTCTACCGCACCAAGTGGGGCCTGCGTATTCGCTCCGTTGGCGAGCATCCACACGCATCCGAGACGCTGGGCATTAGCGTTCGTAAGACTCGCTACCTCTGCGTTATTGTTTCCGGTGTGCTTGCAGGATTTGGTGGCGCTTCTGTAACGCTGGCAATTATTTCTCAGTTCACTCAGACGGCTATTTCTGGTCAGGGCTTTATTGCACTGGCTGCGGTTATCTTTGGTAAGTGGAAGCCTCTGAACACCTATGCAGCTTGTCTGCTCTTTGGCTTTACTCAGGCACTGGCAATTCTTCTTGGTGGCGGCGCAACTCCAATTCCAAGCCAGATCATTGCAATGCTTCCATACTTCATCACCATCATTACGCTGGTCCTCTTTGTTGGTAAGTCCGTTGCGCCTAAGGCAGACGGCGTGCCATACATCAAGGGAAGCCGCGCATAATGGCCGGGGTAGAGGGTACTTGCCACGTTTCTAACGAGGCTCTTGTTCAGCTTGCCATTGAGGCGCGCAATCACGCCTATGTACCGTACTCTCACTATGCTGTTGGAGCTGCACTTTTGTGCTCCGACGGCACGGTGTACGGCGGTGCCAACTTAGAAAACGCTGCGTACACGCCTTCCAACTGCGCTGAACGCACGGCGTTTTTCCGCGCGGTGTTTGAGGGTCGCAGGGATTTTGTGGCCATTGCGGTTGTTGGTGGCCCTGAGGGAGAAGCCCCAACAGCTTGGTGCACTCCTTGTGGCGTATGCAGGCAGGTTATTCGCGAGTGGTGCGATCCTGCAACATTCCGTATTGTGTTGGGTAAGGCAGATGCAGCTCCTCGCGAGTATCTGCTTCAGGACATCTTGCCTATGGGATTTGGTCCCGAGGACCTGGGCGAGTCCAGCCCTGCTGGCGCATCGGGTGACGACGCCGTGAAGGGCGCCGATGGTGGCCACGAGCGCGGCGCGGGCGACCACGGTTGCGCTTGCGGGTGCGGCGAGCACGGCGGAGGCGAGCACGAGCATGGCTGTGGTTGCGGGTGCGGCGAGCACGGCGGAGGCAACCAGTAAGCTGCGGCATCAAGCAGCCTGCGCTTTCGGGTGCAGCTAACCTGGTAGGTTGCATGAAATTGCGAGCCGGTAGAGTTTCTCGCTACCGGCTCTTTTACTAGAGAGTTAACGCGAACGGCAACGAACGCGCCTGACGGCGCCGCGAACGGCAACGAACGCGAACAGCGAAAAGAGGTTCAACTATGCGCATGTACGACGTGATTGAAAAGAAGCGCGACGGCGGCGAGCTTACCGACGCCGAGATTGATTACTTTGTCTCGGGCTATGTAGCTGGTGATATTCCCGATTACCAGGCCTCCGCGCTGGCGATGGCCATCTTCTACAAGGGCATGACCGCGCACGAGACGGCACACCTGACCATGGCAATGGCTGAGTCCGGCGACATGATGGACCTCTCGGCAATTCCTGGCATCAAGGTGGATAAGCACTCTACCGGCGGCGTTGGCGATAAAACTACGCTGGTTGTTGGCCCAATTGTTGCATCTCTGGGCGTCAAGGTTGCCAAGATGAGCGGTCGCGGATTGGGTCACACGGGCGGCACGCTGGACAAACTTGAGGCAATCCCAGGTCTTTCCATTGAGATTTCTGAGCCTGATTTCTTTAAGCAGGTCTCCGAGATTGGCGTTGCTGTTGCAGGTCAGACGGGCAATCTTGTTCCGGCTGACAAAAAGCTCTACGCGCTTCGCGACGTTACTGCAACGGTTGATTCGGTGCCTCTGATTGCGTCGAGCATTATGAGCAAGAAGATTGCTTCCGGATCCGACTGTATTTTGCTGGACGTTAAGTGCGGTTCCGGCGCCTTCATGAAGGACGTTGACTCCGCAATTGAGCTGGCAGACGCTATGGTTTCCATCGGTGAGCACGTTGGTCGCACCACCGCAGCGCTGATTACCGGCATGGAT
>JABZHD010000118.1 GCA_015259045.1 Atopobium sp.
AGCCCACAGAGTCCACGATGCGTCTATCAGGGCCGGCGAGAAAATCAAAGCGCATGCCCATGGGCTCGCAGACATCGTGCGAGGTGGGGAACGTGCTTACCTCAATGTCTGGTGCGGCATCAATATGAACAGAACCCGTCTGGTCAACGAGGGTAAAGATGACGTTTGAACAGGAGCTTCTTCTTGAGAGCGCGGCGGCAGTTCCTGTTGTAGCAAACACAGGAACATCAAAAGTTTTACTGACAACCGAAAGACCTGCGACGTGATCGGTGTGCTCGTGCGTAATAAAGATGGCTACGAGCTCAGATAGGTTGACGTTTAGCTCTTTAGACCGACGCAGAATTTCTTTTCTAGAGATTCCGCAATCAATCATAATGAGACCATCAGGTGTTTCTAACAGGCTGCAATTACCTTTTGATCCGCTGGCAAGAATATGTAGGCGAAACGTGGGATTCATGAATTTCTTTCTACTGAGTAACTTTCGGGTATAACTGTAACAAACACACCGGACAGAAATTGGTGCTAAGTGCCATCCGTACACGCATACTTCAATAAAAAGAACGCTCTCACTGCAAAAGGCCAGGTAGATGATCAGCGGCGAGGCCAGGCAGAGGGCTCGCGACGTGGCCAGGCAGAGGGCTCGCGACGTGGCCAGGCTACCGCGCCCGTCATCCTTATGGTCTCAGGCGGAGCCGACTCGATGGCGCTGCTCCACATGGCAGCAACGGAACCGATTGACCTTGGCGATGGTGCAGGTCTTGCGCGCGTTGCACAAGAGCGCCTGCATGTGCTGCACGTAAATCATTTGCTTCGAGGCGAAGACGCAGATGCTGACCAGCACTTTGTTCAAGATGCTTGCGACTCGCTGGACATTCCCTGCACCGTGTTGCGCGTGGACGTGACAAAGCTCGCGCAGGAACGTGACGGCAACGTGGAAGAAATTGGTCGTCGGGTGCGGTATGACGCTGCGCGAGAACTCGTTCAAAAACTTTGCGCTGAGCAGGGGGTTTCTCGCCAGAAGGCAAAGATTTTGACAGCGCACACGGCGGACGACCGCGCGGAGACGTTCATGATGAACGTGATGCGCGGGTCCGGCATGAGCGGCCTGGCCTCGATTCCTAGGCATCGCGGGCTGATTTATCGTCCGCTGCTCGACTATACGCATGACCAGCTCAAAGACTGGCTGAAGGCTCGCGGTCTGGATTGGCACGAGGATGCCACCAACACCGACACCCACTATTTACGTGCGTATATGCGCCATAACGTGCTCCCTCTGCTGAAGGCGAGAAACCCGTTGTTGGTGCAGACGGTGTGCAAAATTGCAGATTTGATGTCCGACGAAGACGATTATCTTGAGGCGAAGGCTGCTCGCAAGCTGAGGCAGATTACGCTGCGCAAGAGCGAGTCTTCGTTGGTGCTTGACGCGCTGAAGCTGAGCTCTACCGACGTAGTGATTGCTCGTCGCGTGGTAAGGATTGTGGCTCGGCAACTAATCCCCGAGGCATGGCTGGAGTCCAGGCACGTAGATGCCGTGCTTGAAGCGGTTGCTGCGGGAGTTGGCGTGGCTAACTTGCCGCAGAACCTTGAGGCGCGCGTTCGTCTGGGCACCGTGACGTTCTCGTTCACGGGCGCCGCGAGGAGCGCGGCTGCGGTCGCGGGCACGGCGGGCGCCGGTGGCGTGGCTGCGGCCAGTAACGAACCAGCAGGTAGGACGCCTGCTGCACCAACGTTTGGCGAGCACCTTGCAGTCCCGGGAACACTGGAGCTGGCAGACGGCCGAGTGCTTTCGGCGCGCATTCTCCCTGTGGAGCACGGCTTTGACGTCGTGTCCTATGCAACCGCGCATAGCCAGGAATGGTTGGGCGAGTCGGTTCTTCTCGACGCACAAGCCTGTGGGGTAGACCCAGTTCACGGCGGTAGCCTGTGGGTCTCGGGACCCGAGGCGGGGGACACCATGCAGCCTCTGGGTATGCACGGGCAGTCAAAAAAGATCTCTGACCTGCTGGGCGAGGCGGGCGTGCCCGTTGAATCCAGGAGTATGATGCCTATTGTGCGCACAAATATTCGTGGACATGTAGTGTGGGTTGCGGGAATTCGTCCCGATGAACGAGTAAAATGTACGCAAGATACAAAACAGCTGCTAGAATTGAACATCTATTCTGGTCACAAGCCATTTGAGAGGAGCCAGTAATGGCGGAGCTTCACCCTGATATTGAAGAGATTCTACTTGACGAACAGGACATCAAGGACATCGTCAAGAAGGTGGGTGCAGAGATCACGCGTGACTACGCGGATAAGAACCCCCTGGTCATTGCTGTTCTTCGCGGAGCTGTTGTATTCATGGCCGACATCATGCGCGCCATTGAGTGCCCACTCTCCATCGATTTTATGGCTGTTTCCAGCTACGGCGACGGTGTTAAGAGCTCCGGCGTCGTGCGCATTGTAAAAGACCTTGATACCAAGATTGAGGGTCGTCACGTCATTATCGTTGAGGACGTCCTGGACTCCGGTCTAACCCTCTCTTACCTGGTCCGCATGCTCCAGTCTCGTAACCCCGCTTCCATTGAGATTGCCGCTTTCCTGGTTAAGGACATTGAGGGCAAGCGTCCAGCTATTGATCCTCGTTACGTAGGCACTCACGTACCCGACAAGTTTGTTGTTGGTTACGGCCTGGACTATGCTGAGCGCTACCGCAACCTGCCATTTGTTGGCGTTCTGAAGCCTTCCGTTTACGAATAGGCTGAAGTCACGCGATTCGTGCCAAAATTCACAGCAGAATCAGTGCAATAGATACAAATTTGTTAAAACTTTTAAAGTTGGGCGAGAAGATCGATTTTCTCGCCCAATATGCTATCTATCAAAGGTTGCGCGCGGCTAGACGCGTCACGGCGTCATCCACACCTCAACTCAACGTTTTACCAGGTAGATACTGTAGGCTTCGAGAGAATCGAGACACCATGGTCAATCAGAAAAGTCTTGCGTACGGAGCGGAAAAGTCTGCAATCCGTGAGATTGCAGGTTATGCGATGCAGCGTCGCGCTGAGATTGGCGCTCAGAACGTGTTTGATTTCTCGATTGGCAACCCTTCCGTGCCTGCTCCTGAGTCTGTTCGTACCTCTATCGAGGCTGCCATGCAGCTTCCTCCGCAGCAGGTCCACAGCTACACTCCCGCAATCGGTATTCCTCAGGCTAGAGAGGCAATTGCCGCGTCGCTGCGACGCCGCTTTGGAGACCACGCAGCTCAGGCCGACGATCTTATCTTGACTTGCGGAGCTGCAGCCTCCGTTTCTATGGCACTCAATTCCATTGTTTCCCCAGGTGAAGAGGTTATTGTCATTGCTCCATATTTCCCTGAGTACCGCGTGTGGATTGACCATGCTGAGGCTACGTGTGTTGAGGTTCTGGCTGACGAGAAAACCTTCCAGATTGACGTTGACGCCGTTTGCGCAGCTCTTACGTCTAAGACTCGCGCGGTGATTATCAACTCGCCAAACAATCCTGTTGGCGCCGTGTACACCAGAGAAAACCTGGACGCATTTGCCAACATGCTCCGCAAACGCTCCGCTGAGCTGGGCACAGACATTTACGTCATTTCCGACGAGCCTTACCGTGAGATTGTTTTTGGCGATATCGAGGTTCCTTGGGTCCCCGATGTCTACGAGCGCACCATTGTGTGCTATTCCTACTCCAAGTCC
>JABZHD010000119.1 GCA_015259045.1 Atopobium sp.
CATATGGACTGCCTCCCATTTCTTATGTCCAAGAAATGGGAGGCAGTTCATCCATGGCGATACGAGGGTTTTCATTTATAGAAGCAGCTTTAGTGCTTACGACCCGCAAGAGCGTGCTCAAGATAGTCATGATTACCGGTAAATTTAACTAGCTCGCGAGAAAGCAAAGAGACGGGGAGTCCCACGACATTCTCGTAATCTCCCTGAATACTCTGAACCAGATAGCGACCATTACCTTGAATGCCGTAAGCGCCAGCCTTGTCCATTGGCTCGCCCGAGGCAACGTAGGCAGCAATCTCGTCTTCGGAGAGTTCAAAGAACGTGACGTCAGTAGTCTCCACAAACGCTACGGCAACAACAGAGGGTGCTCCGTCAGGAGAAGGAGATTTGAAAGCCTTAAAGCGACGCAGGGCAACACCAGTGGATACGTGGTGAGTCTGACCAGAAAGCTTAGAAAGCATATATTTTGCGTCTTCAACATTTATTGGCTTGCCAAAAACTTCACCGTCGTCTGTCCAAACAATGGTATCTGCTGCAAGAACAATCTCATTGTTGAGCTGCTCAAAGTTAGGCTGCTCCATGAGCTTATAGCACACCGCAATGGCTTTTTCTTGAGCCAGGCGCTTTACCAGCGCAAGGGGTTTCTCGTCAACTTTTTGAGCTTCATCAATATCAGCAGGCATAATCTGCGGATCTATTCCCATAGACTGCATAAGCTCAAGACGCCTAGGGGATTGTGATGCAAGAATCATATGCGTTCCTATCAGTTGTACTTACGCTGATACTGTACCCAAAAAAAGAAGCCTGATAGGCGAGAAACCCATCAGGCTTACATACTAAGAAAGAAAAGCTAAGCTAAAAACTAGTCAAGCTCAATAGCGGTGACTGGGCAGCCGTCGCAAGCCTCCTGTGCTGCGTCCTCTGCAGCCTCAGGAACCTCTTCCTCAATAGCGTGAGCAAGACCGTCGTCGCCGATCTCGAATACCTCAGGAGCAGTGCTCTCGCAGAGACCGCAACCGATGCAATCCTCATTAACTGTTGCCTTCATAATACATTCCTCTCCGTATCTCGAGCCCCTTACTCGAGTAATACTTATCTTGCATTCAAGACTACTTGATTGCAATGTATTTTTTACACGTTTCTTTGCTGTTATGCAACAACAAAGACGCAGATAATTGAAAGAACATTACTTGAAGTAGCAAGTGCACATCTGACCTGCATATATAAAAGGTTTAATTTTTAGCACAACCGCTTCATTTAGTACAACTGTCTTGTTGAAGCACCTTTATAGCTCTTTTTTGAGCATAACAATTTCGCTAGTCCTGTACTCTTCAACAAATCCATTCTTTAAAAACATCGTGACTGATGGATTGTCTATGGCGATATCATCATAGAGTTGCTTAATACCGTTCTGTTTAGCCGTATCACAGAGCAAATTTAATCCAATGCTGCCATAGCCCATTTTTCTATATGGTGCGTAGACTATGACATCTGCCATATAGAGATTTTGATCACTGTCGTAATGGTAGGCGACCTCTCCAATAAAATGGCCGCCGCCATCCTTTAAATACCTGTAATAACGTTTATTCTCATGCTTTACAATCCAAAAATCATACCAGCCATGCCACACTTCTTTTGGAAAGGGAATTGTTCCTCCCCAGGCATGGTTATATGCCATCGTTTCTTCGTCTGCCATCATCTTCTGACGAAACCAAAGATCTTCTAAAAACGGTGTATATAGGGTAATGGGGCTTTCGCTTACTTCTTTCATCAGTAGGTCCACACGTCCTTTTCTTGTCTGTTTTGGAACCACATTTGATGCTCTTAAATGTCTTTTTCAGTCTCTGCTTGAGTTTCCATCGTATCAATTTCAGTGGGCTGTTCATTTTGCACTGTACTTGTATAGGAGGAGCCAGACAGTCGATCAAACAAGAATCGTTTGTTCATCAGCATCAGTACAACGGTAATGATAAATAAAAGAATTAAAGCCGCAAACATAATGGGAAATAGTGCAAGGAAAAGCATCGAGTCTGGAGTCTTATTAAACTCATTAGTCAAAAACAATAGGCTGTCAGGAATCAGATGGAAATAGATTGTGATGAGTAATCCTCTTAGCATAGTGCGAGAAATTCTTTGTTTCTCGTATGAGAGCTTAAAACGCAATAAAGCGCTACCAAGCGTTTTGCGATTAAAGAGTGGGATTACGGCAAAGTAGAGAGCAATAAAGAGCGAAAAAGGGATTGTGGTGTTTGAGAGATTGTAAGGGATGGACACAATAAATGTATCAATGAGCAATGATAGGCCAACACGGATTTGAGAAACCTGTGAGCCTGCCTCAAACGATTCTTCGTCAATTTTGTCTCTAGAAGGAAGTAGCCACACGGCTAACGCTCCAAGAGCATATCCAATGCAACCACCTGTAGTGTTTTGAATAATATCGTCAATATCGGCAAGGCGATACGGTCCTGGATATAAGAAATAAAGACCAGAGAGCTGAGTTAGTTCAAAGAACAGACTGAGAAGCGCAGTAAGCAAAAGCGTCTTTTTAAAGCTGCATTTAAAGTAGTAGCGAAGATACATACCAAAAGGCATGAGCATCAAAACGTTAAAAGCAGGAACGTAAAAAGTTGCATCCTTAACTGAAAGAGCCCATGTTGCAGGCTTAGTAATCTCAAAAGGACTTTCTTTCAAGAAATCAAAAACAAAGGAAAAGGGAACCAGATTAAGCATTTGTGTGTAGGTGGTATGCACGGTATCTGGATCTGGCAGTGGCAGAATTACCAAGAAGTACATGGTAAGTAAATACAAGATAAACGAATACACAATCAAAGTTCTAAGCTTATTAACAGAACCGTATTTGCGATAGTTGATAATCATATAGGGCAGAGTGATGAAAAATGCCAAAACAGGAAAAACAAGCATGGCAATTTTGATGGAATTTATATATCCCATTGGATCTCCTGGATAACCCTATTTAAATCCGCTCAAGCAAGCAAACGTTTTCCACATGGAAGGTCTGTGGGAATAGATCAACCGGGGTCACACTTACTGGTTTGTATGAGCCAATCTCAACAAAGCGCTTAAGGTCACGCGCAAGTGTTGCAGGGTCACAAGAAACATATGCAATGGCACGTGCAGGCTGCTTAGAAAGCTGCTGAATTACATCAGGAGCAAGTCCCGCACGAGGAGGGTCAACAATAATAACGTCAGCATCTGTGTCAGGGAATTCTCTACCTGCGTCTCCACCTACTGCGTCAACATTATCAAGCTTGGCCAACTCAAGGTTGCGACGAAGATCTCTTACCGCTGGACCATAAGCTTCAACAGCAGAAACAAATCCTGCACGCTTTGCTAGAGGAAGCGTAAAGGTTCCTGCTCCACAGTAAAGATCCATTGCCTCGTCATCTGGCTGAACATCCAAACCAGAGAGCACAAGCTCAACGAGTTTCTCGGCACCCTTGGTATTGACCTGGAAAAAAGAAGGAGCAGAAAGCTGCATCTTCTGACCGTCAATGAGCTCGCTCCATGAGCCGGTGCCGCTCAGGCGCTCTACGCCTACAACGCGGCGAGCTTTACTGGGGCCCTTTGTCATTACGCGGACAACACTTGTTGCTTTTACTGCGTCCCCCAAAACGCGAGCAATCTGTGCACGTGGAAAGCCGCTCGGAGCGGTCCAGAGCGCTACTTCAAGC
>JABZHD010000011.1 GCA_015259045.1 Atopobium sp.
GCTCTGACCCTTTGATTTGCAATAAAACCTGCGACCAGCTTTGCCACAAGTAATTGGGCAAGCAATTTCTGTAAGTAATATCAAGCAGCAACTACTTAATCAGGACGTTTCCTTCATAGCTGTCATGAACATCCTGAGGCGTGACGCCCATGTGCTTCTTATACAGCCTGCTGAAATAGAACGGATCGCTATAGCCAACTGCCTCAGAAGTCTCGCGCACAGAAAGGCCAGATTGAAGCAGCTGTTGAGCATGATCAAGACGCTTTGCGATAATGAATGTCATTGGGCGAACGCCAAATGTTTGGACAAAATTGTTGGAGAAGCGCTGAGTGCTCATTCCGCAACGTTTAGCCAGGCCAGGAATGGTAATCGGATCTGCAAAGTGGAGCTCAATGTACGTGCGAGCCTCCGCCATGCTCTCCTGGACCTTTTGGCTGTTGGTGAGTAGGAACATAGACTTGATGAGTTCGGTGCCATTGACAATCTGAGCAACACGATTGTCCAGCGATGGGGTAGTGTTAAGTTTTTCCAGGTCAAGCACCTTATCAAGAATGCGGTCGAATCCCTGAGGATCAAATGCATAGGCATTGAAGATTGGGCTGGTGACATCGCCCTGAACGCCATCATAGTAGATGTTTACGTGGTCAAACGAGCGTCCGTAAAGGGTTCGATACGTTACGGTCTGACCTGCAGGAACATGTACAACCGTGGTTCCTTCGCAGACAAATTCATTTCCACCAATAGTAATCTCGGCAGCTCCAAAAACAGGAATGATGAAAACAGAATGAGCAAGCGAAAAGGTAACTTGGGAGTCAGCAATCTTCTGTTGGCGGTTGATTGAAAACACACTATACGTCTGCCGCGAATAGGTCTCTTTTAGCTCCTGCAGATTAGCCTGCATAGAATCTCCTCATTTCACAAGCGCTCTAATGCGCCGAATATTAAAAATAACATGGAGAGTATTTTAGCCAGCAGAACTGTGATTGCAACCCCAAAATCAAATAAAATGCCATTTCAGGGGTTAAATTTTGATTAACGAGAAAGACAATTGCCTACGTAACTTTTATAGAATGATTTTAAAAAGAACAATTTATGAATAAATTTTGTCCATTCAAATTAAAGATTTTACATTTTGATTGTTCGCTTTAAACTGCCGATAAATAGCGTTTTTTGATACCATAATTTAGTTATGCATAAATGGTTTCTTCAGGTTAACTTTAGATACTGCAAACTTCATTTTGATGTCGCAGCTTTCTTTTAGTTTGCTATGAATTCCATTGGCTTTTGCAGGTTTTAGGTTTTGCAGGTTTTAGGTTTTGGTTCTTGTTGGCTTCTGTAGAGTTTTCTTGTAGAAGGTTTGTATATGGAGCAGCTTGCGCACGTATTTTCACTTATCGTTCAGCCCGCATACGACTTGACCGGCAGTTGGTGGGCGGCAATCTTTCTTTTTACCCTTGCAACTAAAATCATCCTGATGCCTCTGGCACTTTGGACGCAACAAAACTCTATTGTTATGGTGCGCCTTATGCCCGAGACCTTCCGCCTGAAGACTCGCTACTTCGGCGACAGGGAGACCATCGAGGAGCGCTCCAACGAGCTCAACAAAAAGGCAGGTTATCACCCGCTATTGAGTCTTATTCCTCTGGCAATCCAGGTAGTCATCCTGTTCGGCCTGGTAGACGTCATCCATGGCATCACTGATTCTGGCGCGCCTGGCACAGAGTTTTTGGGCATGACCCCAATCATCGACGGCGGTATCACCTGGATTATGCCACTGGCAGCAGCTTTGTCCTCGGTTGCTCTTGGCCTTGCCTCCAACAAGCTGAACCCACTTCAGCGCGAGCAGTCTCGTGCTGAGAAGAACACCACAAACGGCCTTTCTATTGCAATGTCGCTGGTACTTGCAGTCTACGTTGTCTGTGGCATGGCGGTTTACTGGGTTTGTTCAAACCTTCTCTCAATCCTGGTCCAAATTGTCTGCAACATCATCATTGACCCTCGTAAGCAGGTTGATTACGACGATCTCAACGCTGCTCGAGACGAGTTTGAGGCAATGGACGCAGCTACCAAGTCCACTCACAAGTGGTTCCAGCGCGATCCTCATGCCGCTCGCGAAAAAGAGGACTATAAGCGCTTCTTTGACACCATTGGCAAGCACCTGGTCTTCTACTCCGAGTCAAGCGGTTTCTACAAGTACTTCCAGGGCGCCATTGAGTGGCTGCTGGCAAACTCTGACATTCGTATTCACTATGTCACCTCTGACCCTAACGACCAGGTCTTTGAGCTGGCAAAACAGCATCCTCGCCTGATTCCGTATTACTTGGGTCAGCGTCGCCTTATCACGCTCTTTATGAAGCTAGATGCCGACGTTGTGGTTACGTCCCTCGGCGACCTGGAGAGCTCCTACATGAAGCGCTCCTACGTGCGCAAAGATGCTGAGTACATGTACATGTGCCACCACATGACCTCCATGACGGTCACCTCAACGCGCAACGAGTACACCTACTACGACGACGTCCTTTGTGTTGGCCCTCACCAGCAGCACGATCTTGAGCTGGTCGAGAAGTACTACAACACGCCATCCAAGAGAAAGCCAGCTATTGGCTACGATCTTCTCGACAGGTCAATCCAGAACTATAAGAAGCAGAATCTGGGCCAGCGTAAACCTGGCGAGAAACCCTTGTTGTTGATTGGTCCTTCGTGGCAGTATGACAACTTGATGGACAGCTGCCTTGACGGCCTGCTTGAGCAGCTCATGGGCCGCGGCTGGCGCATTGTGGTCCGCCCACATCCAGAGTATTTGAAGCGTTATCCTGCCCGTATGGAGGAGATTCTTGCTCGCTACGCTGACGCGGACCCAGAGGAGCTCTCCTTTGAGACCGACTTCAGCTCTAATACTTCGGTTCTGTCGGCTGACCTGCTCTTTACTGACTGGTCAAGTGTTGCTGAGGAGTTCTCGTTTACCACGCTCAAGCCGTCGGTCTTCATTGACACTGCAATGAAGGAGAACAACCCCGATTGGAGCAAGATTCACACAGATCCCTGTGACATTACGCTTAGAAACGAGATTGGCCGCAGCTTTGATCCTAAGGACCTCTCGGGCCTAGGCGACGCGGTTGCGCAGATGCTTGAAGAGACCGACAGCTGGTCACACAAGATTGAAGAGATTCGCAACAATATGATTTTCAACCTGGGTCACGGCGGAGAAGCCGCAGGTAAGTTTATCCTCGAGCGCGTTTTGGCACACCAGGAAGAGGCTGCCGCTGAGGTTGCAGACAACGCTACTACCAAGAAGAACGCTGCTGCGGACGCTGCAGACGACGCCGAGAAAAGCGACGAGGACAGCTCCACTAAAGACGCCACAAAGACAACTGATGAGGACGGTGTTTCTCGTGACTAAAACAACAACTTCTACCATGAGAAACTCTTGCAGCGCCGCTATTCAAAGCAGCGCGTCCTTCCTTCATGGAGCGTTTTTTGTCGCAGTACTGACATTTGTATGGTGGGCTCTTCTGCCTGCAACAGCGCAGGCTTACGTTGACCCATCTGTCATGACCTACACCATCCAGGCGCTGGCAGCAGTTGTAGTTGCACTCTCTGCGGTCCTTGGCGTTGCGTTTAGGCGCTCTCGTAAGGTGCTCTTCCGTCTGCTTAAGATTGATGAGAACGCCAATAAGATTGTCGAAGGCAAAGTTCACAAGGTTGACGCCAAAGGTGCAGAAGCTGCAAACGTTCAGATGAAAGAAATCCTTGCAGCAGAAGCTGTTCGTCTCAAGGAACAAAAAGAGGGAACCCTCAAACCTAAGGGTCGTATTGGTGTCGCATTTCTTGTCTCTTTCTTTACTGTCTTTACTATCTTGGTCGTAGCCCCACTTGAGCTGGTGGCAAGCAATGCGCGAGATCTTTCTTTCAACCTCAACGATGTTGCAGGTCCCGTTATTATTGCAGGTCTTATCCTTACGATCATTCTTACAGTGCTTCTATCACTCCTGCGTAAGCGTGTGTTTAACGTTGCCGTTGCATTTGTAGGCGCCGTCGGTGTGGCGTCATACGTTCAGGCAGTATTCTTGAACGGTGGTATGCCACTTGCAGATGGTCACGAGGTTATTTGGTCAGACTTCACAACCCAAATGATTGTCTCTGGCCTCATCTGGCTGGCAATCATTGCAGCTGCAGTGGCCTTCTCGCTCCTAAAAGCACGTCAGCTTAGAACAGGTCTTCTAGTAACCGCAACCGCTCTTATCATTGTCCAGACAGTGGGCGTTGCAAGTCTCTGGGGTCCTGCAATCGCAGCGTCGATAGATGCTCATGCCGAAAACCAGCAGGTTATCGCAACGCGCGAGGGCCTCTACAACGTTTCCTCCAAGAAGAACGTCGTGGTGTTTGTCCTTGATACTACCGACACCGCCTTTGTTCAGAGACTCTACGATGAACGTCCAGAGACATTTGCCGGTTTAACAGGATTTACGTGGTATAGAAACTCTGTAGGTTCTATGATTCCTACTCGATATGGTGTGCCATCGCTGCTTTTTGGAACACGTCCTCAGCCTGGCGAGAATTTCAACGATTTTGTTTATAACTGGGCACAGAGTGATCAGTATCTCAGGGATATCCAGAATGCTGGATTTGAGGCTGGTCTGTACACCGACCAGCTCAATTACAACCGTTATAGAGGAACAGCTCAGAAATATTCCGTTAATTACCATCCACCTGTTGGTAGGGGACTTGATAATCAGCTGGATGTTTTTGGTGCACTGCGCATTCTCTATAAGACGGCGTTCTGCAGGGACATGCCTTGGGTGTTTAAGCCTCGATTCTGGTATTATACCGAGGATCTTAATATGCGCATGCGCAAGTCAGTCAACATGGACGAAGTTGATCTCTCTTCACAGCCATACACAGAGGATGACCTCAAGTATTACCAGGAGCTGCAGCACTACGGACTCTCGATTGACAATACTGGTCAGAACGGTTCATTCCGTTTCATTCATCTGTTTGGCTCGCATCCACCTTACACGCTTGATCGCAACGTTGAGCGCACTGAAGATCCAAGCAAGCAAAACGTTGACGAGCAAACCATCGCGGCTTACAGAATTGTTGAAGCCTACATCGCTGAGCTCAAGCGTTTGGGAGTGTATGAGAATACGTCTTTCATCATTACCGCTGACCATGGTGATTGGTACTTGACGGGCGGCGATATTCAGACACCTTCCGCTCCAGTAATCATGTACAAGCCTGCAGGTCAGACTGCTGAAGAAGCTGCTCAGCCTATGCAGATTTCTGACGCACCTGTCTGGCACTATGATATTTTGGCCCAAACCCTGAAGGACATGGGTGTTGACCAGCAGACACTTTCTAACTACACAACGCCACTTGATGAGGTCCACGAGGGAGATGTTCGTCCTCGCTATTACATCGAGACCATTTCAAACGGCAAGCGAGACATCTTTGTCAGGGAGTTTGTCATTAACGGCGACGCCAACGACATGAAGAATTGGAGCCTCACGGGCAACGAATGGCCTGTTGAACCATGGCATGACTAAGCTGGGTGCTTTGACGCGCCTGGCGAGAAACCCGGCGTGCCCACTGCCGTATTTCTTTAACTCCGATGGATCAATAGCTATCGGTTGGCTGGAGCGGGGAGGCTCTTGGTATTACTTAAGCTCAAGCGGAATAATGCAAACAGGATGGCTCAATAGTTCCGGTCATACCTTCTACCTTAACCAAGATGGTTCAATGCGTACTGGCTGGCTCTCTTACGGAGGCAGCAGCTACTATCTACGCTATGACAATAATCAGCCTGTTTCAGGAGGTCCTACCGGCTCTATGATTTACTCGCAAAAAGCTCGCATTGGTGGTGTTACCTACGAATTTAATGCAAGGGGTGAAGCGCATAAAGCACTACCAGGAAACATTGTTCCTAAAGCATATAAGCCACTAGTTGAGGCTGCGTGATGACTATGAACAAGAAACATAAATGGCTGCCTCTAAAGATTATCTCTATAGTTCTGTTTCTTATGGCCACTGTCTTCCTCTTGTGGAATGCATTTGCTACGCCCTACCCATGGGCAATTGACTCACTTCAGCAAAAAGCGGTAGAGCGGGCCACACAAGAAGCTATCAATACCGCCAGGCAAGAAGGAGACGGCAGAAAGCCTTACCTCAAAGACATCGACTATATGAAGCTCACGCTTGGCAGTTGCTATATAGGAGTAAAACCAGAAACCCGGAACAACCTTATTTGGGAGATTCGATATAGAGATAAACCTGTGGGATATGTCATGCAAGAGCTCGGAACTTTAAGGTTCTCCGCTCTTGCCGGCAATTACGAGTCCTTCAAACTCGTGGATTTGGAGGAAATTTCTCTTGACGACTACAAGGAAGTAAGAGACGGCTCTGTAGAACTTGGACCTTTTGAATGGAAACTTCCCTTCGGTTGGGTAACGGTTGATGGACACAAAGCGTACCGACAAATCAACGGCTACCTTTTTTCACATGGGCTAGCAATAGTTGATGACTACTATTATGAGTTCGATGAGAATGGATATCTCATAAAAGCGATAGGTCCAGCACTGGATTCAGAAACCGAAAATTAAGTGATCCCGCAACCCATACGCATAAAAAGCCTCCCATTTCTTATGTCCAAGAAATGGGAGGCAGTTCACATGCGGGTGGTTTTTTTGGTGACCAGATATGTGAGCTGTTCTGCGAAGAGAGCTTACCTGTGAGTTGGGACTACTATGGCAAAATCCATGCAGGTAGACCATCAGAGAAGATGCGCGCGAGTGGGTACGCTTCTTCAATAGTCAGTGTTGTAACAACGTGATAAGGGCCTTCTGCTGACGTGTCAAATACCAGCGCAAGGGGTTTCTCGCCATCGGTGGTGGGAAGTGCAAGGTAGACGCAGTGCTTGGATGGATTGTAGAGCTCAACGGCCATGCGCCATCCGCGCTTTGCTGCTCGCAGGGCGTTTTGCACCAGAGGCGAGTTGTCATCAAATCCACGCTCTGAATCAAAGAGAAGGGGTGTGGCAGCTGGGACGGGGAGCGAGAAGTCGGCGTCGGTATGCATGAGCTGCTGCTCGTTCTTTCTGTAGACGTACGCTGCGGAAAGGCAAGCCTGTGCCACTTGTAACGAGGGTGCGTCGCTCAGATAGGTGGTGCAAAGCGCGTTCCAGTCGGAGACAGGGGCCTCGTTCATAACCACGTCAACTGGATTGACGGGCAGCTGCTTTGCTGCAGCAGGAAGCTTTTCCCATGAAGCAATGCCAGACTTTGGCAGTCCGCGAAGCACATCAACTGTCTGATCATGTAGTTCATCTGCAGAAACGCTGAGCTTCAAGAGCGTCCAGGGACGCAGAGCACCGCGCTTAGACTTACGAATGGTGGCGGTAATAACCTCGTCTGTCTGCGGTTTCTTGTAACGCGTGTTAAACGTAAACGTGCCGCCCTTTGAAATAAGCGTGCGAGAAGACTCGGCAAGTTTGAAGTCTTCTTCCAGCTGCTTGAGGACGTTGGCGTCGACGGGAGCCATCTGATACAAAATGCCGAGAAGCTCGTTGTTAACGTGGACGTCTTCCTCAAAATTGGCAGGGTATGTTGGGGCGGGGGCATGAGTCTCATTCTGATTGATTGCCTGCGTAGAAGCCTGGGATTCAGAGACTGTAGTACTAGAGACAGAACTTGTTGCATTCAGTGCCTGTTGCAATACTGAAGGAGCGGCCTCAAGCGTCTTCTCTTCATCGGAGCCGTCGTAGGGGTTGTAGGTAACGGTAAGCGAGATGGTAGGCTCGGGCACTGTAGGCTCAGGCACTACAGGCTCAGGCACTGTCAGCTCGGCAGCTTTAGGCTCTGGAGCTGGTGTTTTGGTCTCGGCAGATTCCGGAGCGACATCATCGATTCCAGCGGGTTCTGGAGTGGCATCATCGGCAGATTCTTGCTGGATGTCTTCTTCAGGCGCCTCAGCAGCAGACTCCTCTGCGACTAGTGCTGTTTCTGCAACAGACAGTTCCTCCGAGTTCTCTACGACAGGCACCTCTTCTGTCTCCGTCGGCTCTTCTTGGGTAGGAAGTTCTTCCGCTTCAGGCTCCGTCTCAACTACCAGGTGTTTTGGCTTGAGAGCTCGAATGGACTTTGCCCCACGGCGGCGCTTCCAAGGCTTGCTGTTGTTTTGCGCCTCGATGTTTTTCTCGCCAGTTACAAGGGCAGCCTCAAAGGTGTCAAAAGTCAAAAGCGTTGCGTAGACATAACCCTTTTTGAAGGCTGTGATCTTAATGAAATCGGGACACGCCTCCATGAGCGCGCGGATGTCGTCAAAGCCAAAATCCTGCGGTGCAAGGTCGTCTTCAATGAGCACGCCCTCAACGGTAGAGAGGGGAGTCTGCTTAGAGACGCCAATGGTTGCTTTGAGTAGTTTATACAGGTAGAGAGCGTGTTCTTGTTTTATAACAGCCATGATGCTCCTGAGATAGTAGTTAGTGGACTACATACTACTCGATTTTGAACAGACAAAGATACTGATTACGCACAGAAAGTCGCAATACGTAGCGAAAAAGCGAGAACTGGACTGATAGAATAAAGCTAGATTGAAGGGAGCTTACATGATTGGTCGTTTTATTAAGAGAGCTGCAGTTAGAGCTGCAGGTTTAGCAATTACTCAGTATGCCGCAAAGGCAGCACTTCAATCCGAGGCTGGAAGAAAGCTGCTTGCTACAACGGCTTCTAAGGCTGCTAACTTAGCAGGTAATATCGCAAAAGAGCAGATTACAGCTGGGTTTAATGCTCATATTAGGCCAGCACTGCCAAGCGGCGATGCTATTCAGTCGTCAGTCGCTCGCGCTCAGTCTGCGCTTCGTTCGGCTCAGACCTCTGTTTTGGCTGCTCAGGCACAGCTTCAGTCTAATCTAGAGAATCGTTTTTCTCGCCCAAAGAACAAGCTTTCAAAGCAACTTGCAAGCACTGCAGAGTCGCTTGAAGAGATGGGGGAGACCCTGGCCGAGCACCAGGATGCTGCCGCAGATATCGCAGTTGCAGATGTTGTTGAGGAAATTGCTGCTCAAAACGAACAGGATTCTGACGCTCTGTTAGCTTCTACCAAGAAGCGTAAGTCGTTTAGAAACGCGGCAATTGCTGGTGGCGTTGTGGCTGGTGCTGCTCTTGGCTTAGCTGCATACGGTGCTTATTCTATTGCTCCACGCAAGCAAAATGATCGCCTGCTTCTGGAGCGTTGGCACGAGATTGCTCGTCATCGCTATGCTCACCGTGGCCTCTACAACAACGAGGCAGGCATTCCAGAGAACTCTCTGCTTGCTTTCCGTGCAGCTGTCGAGAAGGGCTTTGGCTCCGAGGTTGATGTTCACCTGACCGCAGACAATAAGCTGGTTGTTGTTCACGATTCTGCACTTGATCGTCTCTGCGGCGTACAGAAGATTGTTGAGGAATCCACGCTGGAAGAGCTCCGTGGTCTTAGATTGCTTGCCACTGACGAGCAGATTCCAACATTTGAGGAAGTCCTTGAGGTTTATGCATGGAGCGGCTCCGGTGAGCTGCCTGCACCTTTGATTATTGAGGCTAAGACGCGCAACAATAACGCTGAGCAGCTGACAGAAAAGATCATGCAGGCTCTTGATCTTCGCCCTGTCCGCGCCTGCATCGAGAGCTTTGACCCTCGCGTTTTGCAGTGGCTGCGTCAGAACCGTCCCGAGATGCTCCGTGGTCAGCTCTCAGAGAATTTTCTGGTAGACCGTCAGACCAAGCACATGAACATTGCTACGCGAGCCGGCGCCACAGCTCTCTTTGGCAATTCTGTTGGTCGTCCAGACTTCATTTCTTACAAGTTTGAAGATCGCAAAAACCCCTTTGTAAAGCTGGCTTGCAATACCATGGGCGCACACCTCATCACCTGGACCGTTAGGAGCGAGGAGGACATGATTGCCTCCGAGCTTGAGGGCGCTCCCGTCATCTTTGAGGGCTTTATTCCAACTCCTGCGTCACTGATCAACTAGCTTTCTCAGTAGGCGAGAAGACCACTTGGCGAGAAGACCGTCTGGTTGATACTTCCGTTCGCGCGCAGCGGTCAAGAGCAGCGGTTACGCTCAACGTTCAAAACACATAGGTATCTGGGACTCCACGGGTTTCTCGCCCGTGGAGTTTCTTGTGAAAAGTTCCTTAAGATTGTTGTATGAATATATGTACATATATCAATTTAAGGAGTAGACTAGGCAAAACAACAACCCAAGGAGGAGCTATGAGCTCAAAGACAAAGGTGAAGATTGCTCGCATTGTCTGTTCTGCTGTTTTGCTAGGTATTGCTTACGCGGTTGAACACGCATTTGACCTGCAGCTCTGGCAGGCACTGTTGCTTTACCTGTTACCTTACGCTGTTGCGGGATACGATGTTGTTCTAGAAGCATGGGAGAGCATCACTGAGGGCGAGTGCTTTAACGAAGACTTGCTCATGACCATTGCTACTGTTGGTGCCTTGCTCATTGGCTTTCTGCCTAACGGTTCTCCTATGTTTGATGAGGCCGTCTTTGTCATGCTGTTCTTCCAGGTAGGAGAAGTGTTTGAACACCTTGCTTCCGATAACAGCAAGAAATCTATTGCCAAGCTTATGGATATCCGTCCTGACAGCGCAACGGTTGAACGTGACGGACAGCTGCTTACTATCTCTCCAGAAGAAGTTGGGCTAGGAGAGATTATTGTGGTAAAGCCTGGCGATCGCGTCCCGGTGGACGCAGAGATCGTCGAGGGTTCTACCAGTCTTGATACCGTTGCTCTTACTGGTGAGAGCGTGCCTCGTGACGCAACGGTGGGGGATAACATTATCTCGGGCTGCGTAAACCTTTCTGGCGTGGTTCGTGCTCGCGTTACCCACCTCTATGAAGACTCTACTGCTTCCCGCATCATTAAGCTGGTAGAGAGCTCAAACCAAAACAAGTCCAAGAGCGAGAGTTTTATTCGTCGTTTTTCTCGCGTGTATACTCCAGCAGTTGTTTACAGTGCCATTGCGCTGGCGTTTTTGCCACCACTGCTTTCGGGGGACTTTGTAGCTAACGCTTCTACCTGGGCTGTAAGGGCGCTTACCTTCCTTATTGCATCTTGTCCGTGTGCGCTGGTAGTTTCCGTGCCACTGGCCTTCTTTGGCGGTATTGGCGCTGCTTCAAAGGAGGGTATCCTAATCAAGGGCTCTGCGTACATTGATATACTTTCTACCCTTGATACCGTTGCCTTTGACAAGACCGGTACGCTGACTGAGGGTGTTTTTGAGGTCCTTGCTGTTCATCCTCGGGCCATTGGCGAGAAGGACCTTCTGCACCTAGCTTCTCACGTTGAGATGCACTCCACGCATCCCATTGCTGCAGCTCTTCGTGCTGCCTATCCAAGCGAGGACGATGACTGTGTTATCACGGACATCAAAGAAATTGCTGGTCAGGGCATTTGCGCTAACGTGAATGGTAAGAGCGTTGCTGTTGGCAACAGCGCACTTATGGAGAGCGTAGGAGCTTCTTGGAAAGCGTGCGAGAACTACGGAACCATCATTCACGTGGCTGTTGATGGGACCTACATGGGCCACATTGTTATTTCTGACCGCGAACGAGCTGATGCTCCAGCAGCAATCGCTTCCCTCAAAAACGTTGGCGTTTCTAAGGTTGTTATGCTCACGGGCGATAAACGCGACGTTGCAGAAGAGATTGCTGCTCAGATGGGCATTACTGAGGTTCGTGCTGAACTGCTTCCACAGGATAAGGTTTCTGCCGTTGAAGGCCTTCTCGCCCAAAAGACAGCTGGTAAGTCCCTTGCTTTTGTCGGTGACGGCATCAATGATGCACCCGTTCTTGCACGCGCTGATGTAGGCGTTGCTATGGGCGGTTTGGGGTCTGATGCTGCTATTGAGGCCGCCGACGTAGTTCTTATGGACGACAAGCTTTCTAAGCTCTCAAAGGCCGTAAAGATTGCTCGTCATACCTTGGGTATTGCAAAGCAAAATATTGTGTTTGCCATTGGCGTTAAGGTTGCTGTTTTGATCCTTGCAGCCTTTGGTTTGGCTCCTATGTGGCTAGCGGTCTTTGGAGACATAGGCGTTATGGTGCTTGCGGTTCTTAATTCCACTAGAGCTTTGAATATAAAGTCGATCAAGTAAAAGAGTCAGGGCTGTTGGCCTAAAAAGGAGCGCTCGCAAAGGAGCGCTCCTACAAAGGTTGTTTTCACAAACGGCTGTTTCTACACAGAGCCAATTACAAATTACTGAGCCTTCTTACGAAGTCTACGAGCACGGTTTGCAAGATTGCGGACCGTGCTTTCCATTCCATGAGGAACGTAGGTTAGTGACTCTAAATCTTCTGGAAGGTAGTCAACAAGACTGACAGGCTCTGTGGGTGTGAAATCTGCTGGCACAGGACCTGGGGCAATCAGATACGCGTGCACCTTAGCACCCTGGGCGCCAAGTTTTTGTTCGTACTCACTGGGAACATCGTGAGGAAAATCGTTCTGTGCATCTCGCGTTTTCCAAATAAAGTTGTAACCAGCAACTTCAACTTGCTCAAGAGAAAAATCAAAAAGTGGCTGACTGTCCGTTTTAAGACGAACAACACCCTCTTTAGCCAAAACATTTCTATACTGCATAAGACGCTCAGCATCAGTGAGGCGCATCTTTGCCTGTCTGATTCGAGGAAATGGTGCAGGGAAGTTGAGGTAAATAACAGAGACTTCTTCTGGCGAGAAGTACTCATCAATCTTCATGCCGGTACCAGGTACTACGATGGCGTTAGGCACTCCTGCTTCATAAATTGTTTTAGCAGCATATGAAATACAGATAGGTTCTGTATCAATGGCTACAAAAAGCACGTTAGGATTTGCCTTAGCTTGAGCGGCAGTAAAAGATCCCTTGCCGCAGCCAAGGTCTACACGGACCTCAGAGAAGGGAACATGCCCCTCAGCAGTAATTGGCGCACACGCAGAAGCCCACGTTCCTCTCAAAGCCTCTGGATGAGGCTCAATAACGCTGGAATACGCCTCTAAGCGCTCTTCCAGAACAAAGTTTTTAGGCAAACGTGCATGTAGTGCGCGCAAAGCAACTCCTCAACAAGTGGGCAAAATCAGCGTTTCTTTACAGAAGCTGATCAAGCGTTTCTCCGTACGAAGGTAGGAATTCTGTCATAAAATCGCGCACTTCTGGAAGAGAATCTGCTAAATCTTCAACAACTCCACGAGTTGAGGCTTCAGCGGTAATAAATTCTGAGTTTCCAGACTGAGCCTCCTCAATACACTTAATGAGTGCTGCAATCTTATCTGCAGCCTTAATAAGCTTTCTAAGATAAGCTTCACTCTCTGAAGCCTCAGCGCTGTGAGTAAGCACCTGAGCATAGGCATCTTGCAGGTCTTCTGGCAGTGTGGAGAGAATGGTTTTCTCGGCACGTGTCTCTACCTGATGATACGCATCTCTAATCTCTGAATTAGCATACTTTACAGGCGTGGGCATGTCTCCGGTGATAATCTCTGATGCATCGTGATATATACCAATAAGAGCTGCACGATCTGCGTCAAGATTTCTGTGATAGCGCACATTTGCAATAATTGCTAGGCAGTGAGAAATAACGGCCACGTCAAGGGCGTGTTCAGCAAGGCTTTCTGATCGAGAATTGCGCATAAGCGACCAGCGCTCAATGTAGCGCATGCGAGAAATAAGTGCAAAAAAGCTGGACTGCGACGAAGAATTCTGAGACATTGCCCCTCCTTAATTTGTTTTCTCAACCTTACCACGGATACCGGACAAAAACTGTTTTGACACAACTATGCAATGTAGTCATAGCAAATATGAAGTAATCAAATACTTTAGATGTTTATATGAAATTATTGATATCTGAACATCCGTTCATGGGTATTTTTGCTCCGCTTACCGGCAACCATGGCTAACTTATTCCAAAGGAGTTAACCCGGGCTTACTATGCAAGTAAACCTCGTCCGTTTAAAAGAAGTGAGCGGACAACAAAGGAAGGATGGGAAACATGAGTAAGTATGCTTTTGTAGGCGGCAAGCTCGTTGACGGTACTGGCGCTGCACCAGTTGAGGACTCCCTTGTCCTTATCGATGACGACAAGATTACCTATGCTGGTCCTCGTAAAGAGGTCCCAGAGGGATATGAGGTACGTGACGCATCTGGCCATACCGTAATGCCTGGTCTTGTTGATACACACCTGCACTTCTCCGGCAACCTGACCGACAACGATAACGACTGGGTTATCGAGTCCGTTGCTCAGAAGCAGGCATGCGCAGTCAAGCAGGCTTATGATGCTCTTACCCACGGCCTTACCACTGTCGTTGAGATTGGCCGAAATGGTATTGCTATCCGCGACCTCGTTAACATGGGCATTATGCAGGGTCCTCGTATCTTTGCTACCGGC
This sequence comes from Atopobium sp., assembly GCA_015259045.1. Taxonomy (GTDB): domain Bacteria; phylum Actinomycetota; class Coriobacteriia; order Coriobacteriales; family Atopobiaceae; genus Lancefieldella. The sequence continues at coordinate 14,402 of JABZHD010000011.1, forward strand.
CTTGGCCTTTGCCGCGTTGCTGGTCACGGTGACTCTCACCACCTGCCACTGCAGATCTCCAAGGATGGACACCCTTGGGGCGACCAGGTAGACGGTCCATGGGAGCTTCGTAAGGCAATCCGCCGTCGTCTTCGTGAAGAGCCTGACGGCATCAAGATCTGGGCAACCGGTGGCGGCATTTGGCGCTGGGACTCCGACCGTCTGCAGCTCTTCTGCACCGAGGAGATCAAGGCAATTGCTGACGAGTGCGCACTGGTAGGCATTCCTCTGTACGCTCACTCCTACAATAACTTTGACGCTGCATATGACTGCGTCCGCTTTGGTTGCAAGCAGCTCATTCACGGCTTTGAGCTTGACGAGCGCACCATGAAGCTTATGGCTGAGCAGGGAACATACTTCACCCCAACCATCGGCTTCCTGCCAACTTGGTACGGAACTTATCCACCAGACTGGACTCCAGAGCTTGACGCATTCCCAGGCGAGACTGTTGTCGAGAAGGGCCTTGCACGCACCTACGCTAACCTGCGTAAGGCTTATGATATGGGTATCACCATTACCATCGGCTCTGACTCCTTCAGCTTTGTCACTCCTTACGGCTACGTCACCATCGATGAGATGTATGACTTTGTCGAGAAGGTTGGCATCTCCATCCTTGATACTGTTGCAGCTGCTACTTACAACGGCGCAAAGATGCTTGGCAAGGAGAACGAGTTTGGTGCTGTCAAGGAAGGCCTCTCCGCTGATATCCTTGTAGTCAAGGGCGACGTTGCTAACAACATCCGCGACCTCACGCCTGAGAACATGGACGTCATCATGAAGGAAGGCAAGATTATTGATCGCGGTAGCTTCTAAGCTTCCAGCTCGATAATTTGTAACGCGAAGTTGGGCCCTGACTCACTTAAGCGTCAGGGCCCACTTTTACAAACAAGAAGTTTATTCTTTGATATAAAAGTTTGACATTTGATAGGAGCTCACTATGTCTGAACCAAAGCAGGTGAAAATTGTGCTGCTTACCGGCTATTTAGGCGCAGGTAAGACCACTATTTTGAACCACATTCTCTCTAACACTGAAGGTATTCACGCAGCAGTCATTGTCAATGACATTGGCGAGATTAACGTTGATGCTGGTCTTATTAAAGACGGCGGCTTCGCTAAAGAGGGCGACGTTATTCCTCTCACTAACGGTTGCCTCTGCTGCACCCTTTCTAATGACTTGGCACTTCAGTTGGGTGATTTGGCCGATACCGAGGAGTTTGACTACATCATTATTGAGGCTTCGGGCATCTGCGAGCCAATCCCCATTACCTATAACATTTCTGCATTCTGCAATCAGAGCCAGCATGCAACTAATCACTCTCACCTCAACCTTGATAACATCGTCGCAGTTGTTGACTGTGCTCGCATGTTTGAGGAGTTCCACAACGGTGCCGATCTTCTCGACCCAGATATTGAAGAGGATGACATCGAGAACCTGCTTATTCAGCAGATTGAGTTCTGCTCTACGCTGGTGCTCAACAAGACCGATCTGGTTACTCCAGAGCAGCTCCACGAGCTTAAGGCCCTTGTGCGCGGCCTGCAGAAAGACGCCGTTATTGTTGAGGCGGTCAACGGCGACATTCCAATGAGCGAGCTTATCAATAC
>JABZHD010000120.1 GCA_015259045.1 Atopobium sp.
AGAAAAGAGAGATCTCTTACCTTCAAGAGGTAAGGGCAGACGCAGTAAAGCAGCGCATTAGGCTTGGTGAGCTGCAAGACAAGCTGCGTCAGTTCACTCATGACAATCACCTACGCCGTGACTATGAGCGTGAGCGTGCCTGGGCAGTTAGCAAGCAACCTAGGGCATTGAAAGCACTGTCTGCTTCAAGTGGACAGAAGAAAGAAAAGGGAGAAAAATACAAAGCCATTAAAAGGGCTGTCCAATCTAAAGATGCAATATTTTTCTCAACAAAAAACTCATACGATAATTTTCTTAGAAACTCAACAAGGATAATTAGCCATCGTTTAAATGGAGAGCGTTATGTGATTGGGGCGCATGGGGCACCGCACTCAATTCAAATTTATGAGATTAGTAATATTGACGCTGAAATGCTTGCAAAAATTATTAAAAATAGAAAAGACCATAAAGGCGAACCAATACAGCTCATGTGCTGCTCTACTGGCAATAATTATGATGGGACTTGTTTTGCCCAAGAATTAGCAAATCTAACTAAAGTTGATGTATATGCTCCACCGTCTGAAATATATATTGAATCTACTGGTAGATATTATATTAAATCAAAAAGTGGTATATTATACGGAGAAGATGCCTTAGTTAAATTTTCGCCCAGAACGGAGGGTTAAATGGATGCCAAAGAAATAAAAAAGATTTGTGATTTTCTCGCGTCAATGCCAAATGATGCGGTCACTTCGGCTGACCTTGTAGACCCAGTTTCTGGCATTGTTATACAACATGGTTATTGTGACCACCATATTGGCAATATGGGCGTATCTGACCAAGACATTTTGAATTATCGAGCTGGCGTAGAGCAGATACCAGACTTTGCCATTGAATATGCCAAGCAACATATGAAATAACTCCTAACCCCCGCCACAAGCGGGGTTTTCTTTTAGCTGTTAACACTCACAGACAATTCTTTCAGCGCAGGAAAAGGACCTGCGATTGACTGAAAGGATTTGGTCTATGCATCGTAATGGATCTCCTGCACCAGACGAGGTAACAGAGGAAAAGAAAGACTCTGACACCCAAGACTCTGTACAGGATAGCCAGTCCCAAGACCAAGTAGCAGAAGAGGAAGCAACTTCCCAAGACTCTGCTGCAAGCGAGGACACAAGCGCAAACGTCAATACCCACAAGCTAGAGCGTGACTTGGCTAATCGTGAGAAGCGCATTAAAGAGCTGGAAGCAGAGCTCGCAGAGTCGAAGAAGTCTATGGCTTCTTCTGATGAGCGTATTTCTACCATTGAGAAGCAGCTCAAAGACTCACAGGAAGCCAAGGAGAAGGCAGAAGTTGAAGCAAAGCTTACTTCTGCTGGCTGCATTGACTTGGAGCTTGGTAGGGCTGCTCTTGCTGCTCTAGAGGGTGACGTTGCCAAGCTGAAAGAAGCAAAGCCTTATCTCTTCCAGTCTGAGCCAAAGAGCGTAAATACTACCGGCAAGCCCGCTGGCAGCTCTTCTGGCATTGCTCGCAACATTAAGGAAGGATTAGGAAAATAAATGATTACTCTTGCTGACCTCGCAACTAACTCTGGCGATAAGCTCACACAGGGCTTCATCAATGAGCTTGTCACCGACAACTATCTGCTCGGTGCGCTCACCTTCGACAATTGCATGAATGCTTCTGGCACCTCTGACTTGGTCTACGGCTATAAGCGCGTTAAGACTCCGTCTTCTGCTGCATTCCGTGCACTTGGTGCTGAGCCAGTCGCATCTGAGCCAACCGTTGAGAAGAAGACCACTACCCTTGGTATTCTCGGCTCTACGTTCCAGATGGATCGTGTTGCCAAAGCTGCTGCAGACGACCTCTACGAGATGTATCTGGAGCAGGCTAAGGACGCAGTCTCCCGCAAGTTCAACGCAAGCATCTTTGCTCCTACCAAGGATGCAAACGGCTTTGACGGTCTCGCAGCTGCTCTGAAGACCACTTCCACTGAGATGACCTCTAACACCGATATTAAGGTCACCACCAAGGAAGCAGCTCTTGCTTACCTTGAGGAGCTTGACACCATGCTCTCTAACCTCATGCGCACTCCTGACGTGCTCATGATGAACGCAGCTCAGTACACCAAGCTGAACGCACTGCTTCGTATTGTTGGTCTTGGCACTGAGTCTAAGGAGACCGCTGGCAATGTTGTCCAGGCTTACAACGGCATTGCTATCCATGAGGTCCGTGACGGCTCTATCACTGACGGCTCTATCTATGCTGCTTGCCTTGGCATGGACGGCTTCCACGGCATCACCCTTCAGGGCGACAACGCATTCACCGTTGCGCTGCCTGACTGGACCACTCCAGGTGCTGTCAAGAGCGTTGATGTTGAGTTCGTCTGTGGCGTTGCATTGAAGGCAACTAAGGCTGCTGGTGTCTTGAAGCCTAAGGCTGCTTAATGGCAACCCCAAGCCTTACATACGACTTCTACCGCAACACGTATAAAGGCTCTCTTGGCGAGGGTGAGCTAGACGCTCCCCTCGTCAAGGCTCAAGCACTGCTTGTCTCGATGACTGGTGAAGAGGTCCCTGAGAAGTACAGCGAGAAGTGGCTTCTTGCTCTCTGCGCTCTATGTGACAGAGTAGCTGGCAAAGATACACGTGGAATGATTAAGAGCGAGAGTGTTGGTAGTGTGTCTTACACCTACACAGACGCTCAAGCAAGCGTCTCTGACCTTTCCTGCGTGTATCCCTTCTTGGTCGGTACAGGTCTTCTTTGGAGGGGTATCCAATGATTGCCTGGGATACTGTCACCGTTTGGCACAAGCGGGATAAGGGGTTCACGCGATCTATCTATCAAGGCGTACACGTTGAAGAGAAGCTCGCTAATACTGCTTCAACCGTAGGACCACAGAACGCCAACGTACTTAAAGTGTGGTTCTTCAGAGACCCGGGTCTCAAGGCTGGTGACTTCGTTATTCGTGGCATCAGCTCCGAGGAGAAGCCAGCACAAGACGCACGTATGGTGCGCTCTGTAAACCCTTATTCCACTCACCACGAGACACATCATGTGGAGGTAGAAGCCAGATGAGAATGCGTGTGGTTGACGTTGATGTTGAACGTTGCAAAGACAAGGTTTCAAACGCTGTAGAAGCTGCCCTTGGCATTGTTGCAGAAAACGTTCTAGCTGACTGTACGACTTATGTCCCTTACGACTCAGGAGCACTTCAAGGCTCTGGCACTACCCGTCAAACGGGTAATGCAGCTTACGTTGAATGGGGCGCAGGAGACGCAGCAGCATATGCACGTATTCAATACTACTCAACGCACAACCACAACACGCTTCAGAATGCCTTGCACGCCCCTAATGCCTGTGATCACTGGTATGACCGTTGCGCAGGTGTCAGAGGTAATACATGGCAGCAAATGTTCGCAAAAGTTATTGGAGAGAAAGTTGGAGGGGCATGGTAGACATCGCTCAAAGCGTTACTGACTGGCTAAAAGACATTCTTACAGGTATTCCAGTTGAATATGGTCAGTTCCCTAATGGTACTGGAGCTGCACAAGCAATGCTTAAGGCTGCTCCGGGTGAGCCTTGGGTGCTTCATTATTGTTCTGGTGGCGGTATTAAGCAGTTCCCATACGAGGTGTATCTGCAGACACGCCCACTAGACGAGCAGGAGCGCATTGACGGTCTCGCCATGCTGCGTAAAGT
>JABZHD010000121.1 GCA_015259045.1 Atopobium sp.
GTACTCAAGTGCGCGGATGAAGTCGTAATCGTACTCCATAGCCTCTTCGTCGCCCTGACGTTTAGCTTCCATCTGGGCAGCAAAACGCTCCTCCTGGTCAACAGGGTCGTTGAGCTCGGAGTATGCATTTGCGTACTCGGCGCCGCAGATAATGAGCTCAAAGCGGTCGGTCAGACGAGGATCATCTGCCTTGCGCTTGGTGAGCGGAGAAACCTCTGCAGGATAATCGCAGACAAAGGTTGGGTTTACGATGCTCTTCTCGCCAAGCTCGTCGTAGATCTCAAACAGCAGCTTGCCGGCCTGCCACTCTGGGTTCCACTCAATCTCGTAGCGATCTAGGACTGCACGGAGTTTCTCGACAGGAGTGTCAATGGAGAGCTCCTCGCCGGTGACCTCGGACGCAATCTCTGCCAGGGACGCAACGCGCCAGTTGCCGGATAGGTCAACCTCGGTGCCCTGGTAGGTGATGACCTCGTGGCCCTCCTCGCAGCCGCAAGCCTTGCGGGCAATCTCCTGGAAGAGGTTCTGGGAAAGCTCGCGCATGCCGGCCAGGTCAGAGTAGGCGGCGTATGCCTCCATAGAGGTGAACTCTGGGTTATGTGTGAGGTCGGTGCCCTCATTTCTGAACTGACGACCAAGCTCGTAGACGCGCTCAAGACCGCCAACAAGCAGGCGCTTCAGTGGAAGTTCGGGTGCAATACGCAGGTAGTTCTCGGTGTTCAGAGCGTTGTAGTGTGTGATGAACGGCTTTGCGTTTGCGCCGCCAAGAATCTCCTGGAGAACAGGGGTCTCAACCTCCATGTAGCCGTCCGCCTCCATGAACTGACGGATGATGGAGATGATCTGGGAGCGCTTGCGGAACACGTCGCGGACCTCGGGGTTCATGATGAGGTCAACGTAGCGCTGGCGATAACGAACCTCGCGGTCGGTGAGGCCGTGGAACTTCTCAGGCAGAGGACGCAGCGACTTGGAGAGGACCTCCAGCGAGGTGACTGCCAGGGAAAGCTGGCCGCGGCGCGTACGCATGATAGCGCCGGTTGCGCCGATGATGTCGCCAAGGTCGAGAAGACCCAGGAGCTCCCAGTTCTTCTCGTCAAGGTTGTTGATGCGGCAGAAAAGCTGAATCTGGCCGGTGTAGTCCTCTACCACGACAAACGCGATCTTGCCCTGGTTGCGGATGGCGCGGACGCGGCCGGCGACGGAATAGACTTCCTCGCCAGTCTGGCCGTCCTCGAGGTCAGCGTAGCGCTCCTCCAGCTCAGCGACGTGAGCGGTAACGGTGGACTTGATTGGGTATGGGTCAACGCCGGCGTCGATAAGCGCCTGGCGACGGGCACGGCGCTGAGCGCGCTCGTCGTTGATGGAAGCCTCTGGGGTGGCCTCGGTTGCGTCGACGTTCTCGGCGGCGGTTGCGTCAGCGGCGGCCGAGCTACCAGCGATGTTGTTCTCTACTTCGGACATGTATCCTCCACGTAAAAACGCCCCGCGCCAGACGGACACGGGGCGACCAAATATCTTTTGTGCCAGTCTAGCGAGTAATAGAGGTAATGGTGTACTTCTTCACCTTGCCGTTTGGCGTGGTGAACTCAACCTCGTCGCCCTTCTTATGACCAATAAGAGCCTCGCCAGCTGGGGACTCGTTAGAGATCTTGTGCTCAAGGGAGTTAGTCTCAGTAGTACCAACAATTACATACTTAGTTGTCTTGCCTTTTGCATCAGCAAGCTCGACGGTTGTACCGATTGCAACGGTAACATTGCGCTTGCTGCCGCCCTCGACAACCTTTGCGACAGAGAGAATCTGGCGAATCTCGTTGATGCGGGACTCGTTGTGAGACTGCTCTTCTTTTGCAGCGTCATACTCGGAGTTCTCAGAAAGGTCACCAAAACCACGAGCCTCTTTGATGCGCTCAACAATCTCGTCGTGTTTCTCGCCCTCACGATAAGCCAGCTCATCGACAAGCTTCTGACGGCCTTCTGGGGTAAGTACAATCTCTTTAGTAGTGTCCATCGTGTTCTTTCTGTTGATGGGTCAAGTAGGTCTATACGTGTGAGATGGGGTTACTCAGCCTTTTTGGACTCTTCGTCCTCAACGAGCTCAGCCTCTGGCTCCTTGGCTTCTTCCTTGGTCTCAGACTCCATGCCCTCACGAACGCTCTTGACGGTCTCGCCGACAGCCTTGCCGAGCTTTGGAAGGTTCTTAGGTCCAAAGATGACCATAACAACGCAAACAATAATCAGAAGCTCAGGAATACCAAGTCCTAAAATCATATAAACCCCCAGAAAATCTTTTCCTGTAAAAGCGTTCAGAAAAAACGCCGTATCGGCTAGTATAACCGAGGGAAACCTTACTAACAAGGAATTAACATGGTCTTACATGATTTTTGGACATTTTTTATCTGGTCGACCGTAGCGGGGCTTGCCGTTATTGGCATTTACCAGCTATTTCTGTTAATTCTACGCGCTCGAGGCGTTTTTGTGACTCGTACCAAATTTGGCCTCACGATGATCTTTGACTCCGAGGACGCCGACGGTACGCCCATTAGGCTGCTCAACGTTAATGGCACCTTCCAGTCCGTGAGCTACATTGCACCTGAGCTGCGCTTTGAGCCCTGCGTCCACTATCACCGCATGATGGCGAAGGTTATCCAGCAGGTGGCACCAGAGGGTCACGTTGTAGTTATGGGAGGCGGAGGTTTCTCGCTGCCAAAGTACCTGGCTACGCACATGAGCGGCGCTACCATTGAGGCGATTGAGATTGATCCAAAGATTGTTTCGCTTGCGCGCGAGCATTTCTTTTTGGACGAAGCTCAAGCTGCGGCTTCAAGTGAACTGTGTATTGTCGAGGACGACGCATGGAAGGTTCTGCAGAATGCAGAAGCCGGCAGTATTGCCGTGCTGGTAAACGAGGTGTTTGCTGGTCGGAAGTCGCTTGGACCCCTGGGAACAGCGGCTGGCGCGCAAGTGGTTAAGGAAAAGCTTGCGTCTGGCGGAGTTTATCTGGCCGATGTTCGCTGTCCGCTGGAAGGCCGCGGATCTGCGCTACTTCCCCAGGTTGCGGACGTGTTCGCACACGAATTTGCGCACGTCGCGTATGTGCCCGAGTGGCCTGATACTCCTAAAACACCAGGCAACAATCTCTTAATTGCAACTGATGCGGATATTGCGCTTCCTGGAGGTGCTGTTGTAGTGAAATAACGTCGCTTTGAGGGCTGACCGCTCTCCAGTTGACCGAGCAACTTCCAATCACCCGAGGAAATCGCATATTCCGCCTTGTTTATGCGGAGTTTTGTATCAAAATTTCAACCCACAAAATCTGACCCCCTCTTTTGGGTAAAAAATCCGTTTAGTTGGAAGTCAAATCACGATTGTGGAAATTCTTGACTTGCGTTTGCGCAGGTGGCAAAAAGTGTCCAGATTTCACTATTTTTGTCCAACGAAAAACCGCAGGTAAATGGTGTGCATAAAAATCAACCGCCGCTGCATATTCCAACTAAACGCATTTTTTACCACTTGCACCTCGAGCGCTCAACAAAACCGCAGTTGGCGTTAATTCTGTCTTACTTTTCTCCGTTAAAACGATCCTCACAAAAGAATTTGAAAGTACGGCCTTGGGATTTGAAAACGTCGCCTTGTCGGATTAGCAAAATTTATATATGCACAGGTGAACATA
>JABZHD010000122.1 GCA_015259045.1 Atopobium sp.
GGTAAGGTTGTTGTCAATCCTTCCGAGGCTGAGCTTGCTGAATACAAGGCTCAGGCTGAGGCTTATGCTGCAGAGAAGGCTGCTCTTGAGGCTTATCGCGGCAAGGAGACCGTATCTGCTGACGGTATTAAGGTTCTGCTTGTTGCTAACATCGGTAATCCAGATGACGCAAACGGCGCAGTTGATGCTGACGCTGAGGGCATTGGTCTATTCCGCTCCGAGTTCCTGTTCATGGACGCTAAAGAGCTCCCAAGCGAGGAGGAGCAGTTTGCTGCTTACCAGAAGGTTGCTCTTCGCATGAAGGATAAGCCAGTCATTATTCGTACGCTTGATGTCGGTGGCGATAAGGAGATTCCTTACCTCAACATGAAGGCTGAGGAGAACCCATTCATGGGCTTCCGCGCTATCCGTTACTGTCTCAACAATGCTGAGCAGTATAAGGTTCAGCTCCGCGCTCTTCTCCGCGCATCCGCATTTGGTGACATCAAGATTATGCTTCCTCTTGTCACTACCGTTGATGAGGTTCGCCAGGCAAAGGCTCTTGTTGAGGAATGCAAGCGTGAGCTTGACGCTGAGGGCGTAGCTTACAACAAGGACATTGAGGTCGGTACCATGATCGAGACCCCATCTGCATCTCTGATTGCAGATAAGCTGGCTCGTGAGTGTGACTTCTTCTCCATTGGCACCAACGACCTTATTGGCTACACCATGTGCGCTGACCGCGGTAATGACCGCGTTGCCTACCTCTACGAGGTTTACCAGCCATCCGTCCTCCGTTCCCTCAAGTTCCTCATTGGTGAGGGCAACAAGGAGAAGATCATGGTTGGTATGTGCGGCGAGGCAGCTGCAGATCCACTGCTCATCCCAGTCCTTCTTTCCTTTGGCCTGGACGAGTTCTCCGTCTCTGCACCATCTGTCCTGCGCACCCGCAAGACTATTGCTGCTTGGACAAAGGCTGAGGCAGACGAGCTCACTGCTCGCGTTATGGAACTTGATACCGCAGCTGAGGTTAAGGCTCTGCTTGAGCGTGAAGCTCGCTAAGTTCTAGTCGTAAAGTCTTAGCTACACAATACAAATTCAGGGGCATCTGCGCTGGCAGGTGCCCCTGTTTCTTTAACGTTAAACCTTTTGGTGAGAAGACCGATCTTCTCGCAATGCGCAACCAGCAAAGCCCGAGCCTCGAGGCGCGACCTACGGCGTAGGAGTCGCTCTGTGCGCTAGGGAACAATCACGGAAAGTGCAGCGGGAATAACCTCAATGACAAACTGTTCTGCAAAAGAGAGCTCTTCTCCGTCTACCTGAATAGGGACAGGCTTGTGGAAAGTTACCACTGCTTGCTTGAGGTGACGCTCCTCAATGATGCGGGAGTTGACGTGTTTACCAGCCTTTGCCAGGCCAAACAGAGCCAGCAGGTGAGGAATGATAGGCACTTTAGTGTTGTAGCAGACGGTAAGAAGGCCATCGTCAGGCTGCGCATGCGGACAGACCTTAAAGCCGCCGCCATACGTAGGGCCAATCTGGAAGGCCATGATAAGCGCTTGAAGATCAATGTCCTTCTCGCCATCAAACGAAACGGTGCAAGGGTAACCCTTGCTACCTGCAGCCATAAACTTGAGACCTGAGGTTAAGAAGAGCGCCTCGCCCTCGGTAGAGGAGTTGTTCGCGCGGCGCTTTGTGGTGTCGGCTGCAATAGCTGCATCAAGTCCAAACGACATGGTCTCCATGAAGTAGACGTCGTTGATGCGACCAATCTCTAGCTGCTTAACCTTGCCGCGAACCAGCTGTGCAAACGCGCCTTCGGGGTCGTTAATTTTCATACCCAGAGTGCGTGCATAGTCGTTTCCCGAGCCCATAGGGATAATGCCAAGCGCTGGACGCTCCTCTGGCGATAAGGTCATGAGGCCGTTGACCACCTCGTGGATGACGCCATCTCCGCCAAGTGCGACAACCGTATCAAAGTCCGCAGCTTCTGCGGCCATGACACGAGCATCTCCCATAGCTGTGGTGAGCTTGAGCTCGTAACCGTCCGTTGCAGCAGAATAGCTGGTTAAAAAGTGGCGAGCAAACTCTGCACCAGCAGCACCTTTACCGCTATGAGCAGCCGGATTAGCAATGATAAGCGTGCGTCCAAGAGGGGATTGAGACATTTTGCACCATTTCTACAAGCGCTGCTGTTGAGCGCGCTGTTACTAAATAGTCTTGTCACCACATATCAAAATAAAATAGTGGAGAAAACAGTTCAACAACGTTTCAAGTTTAAACGGCTTTGTCTGTCTGTGCTAGGATAAACCATACAGAAATCGGTAGAAAAGGATAGCGCGTGAGCGAGTCTTCAACACAAACTAATAATGCGCAGGACACAAGCGTAGTTTCTGCAAATACTAATAGTGCAAGTCTTGTTGCTGTTTCTGCTCGAGATGCATGGTATCCAACACATCAGCGTGACCAGTTCATTTTGCGTCAGCTGGTAAGTAAAGACTTTAAGCTCAAATATCGCCGTTCCATTTTGGGTGTTGTGTGGTCAGTTTTGAACCCACTTTTGATGATGACCGTTATGGCAGTTGTCTTTTCTACGTTTTTAGGCAACCGCGCCGAGGATGTTGTGAACTATCCTCTGTATCTTATTCTTGGTAACACAGCGTTTCAGCTGATGAACGATGCAACCACTATGGGAATGCGTTCAATTATTGATGCATCTAGCTTGCTTAAGAAGGTTCGCATCAATCGTGTTGTTTTCCCTGTTCAGAAGGTGCTTTTTGCGGTTGTAAACTATCTTTTCTCGCTCATTGCTGTTGGCATTGTTATGCTTGTCTTCCGCATTCCGCTGACAATTTATTCATTGCTCACACCTGTTGCTTTGCTTCTTCTGGCTTGTTTTTGCATCGGTCTTGCAATGCTTCTCTCGGCCCTTGCAGTCTTCTTTAGAGACGTTATCCACCTGTGGAGCGTTGTAACCACTGCTTGGATGTATGGTACACCGCTCTTTTACTCCGTTAATATCATGTCGCCTTGGATGCTTCAGATTGAGCGCTTTAATCCAATGTTCCACTTTGTAACATTTATTAGAGATTGCCTTCTTTTCCAGAAGTTTCCTGCAACAAGCACCATTTTAGGCTGCCTTGTTTCTGCAGTTCTTGCCCTCGTAATTGGCTATACCGTTTTCCACAAACTAGAGAAGAAATTTATTCTGCACATTTAACCGCAGATTATCTTTTTGAAATAACCTTGTAGCAGAACGTTTCTGGATGACTACGAGTTTGTGTGAAGCCAAACATAACGCCTTTTGAGTTGAATGAATGGCTTTCCACCACTGCAACGCAGTTAAAATCTCCAAGCTCTAAATGTTGCTGGTCTTCTTCAGTTGCCAGTTCAACACTGATTGTTCTTTTGCTCTTTAGAATTTTCATATGAAGCGTGTTTTCTAGGTATGCATAAATAGACGTTGATGCATCAGCAATGGTTAGATTTCCAACGGCAGATGCTAAAAGGTAGTCGTTGTCTATCTGGCGAGAAGATCCGTCGAGTTTACGGATTCGAACAATGTGGATAAGTTCTTCTCCTGTTTTAAAACCAGTTTGATGAGAAATACTGTCTGTGCAAGGAACGTGCTCAAAGACAATGACATTTGTTTCAGGTACAAGAT
>JABZHD010000123.1:0-3299 GCA_015259045.1 Atopobium sp.
CATTCATACCCTGCGCGGTCTGAGCAGCGATAATAGTTGCCAGATTAGTCATATGACGGCGTGAGCCCATCGCTCGCACAAACTGCCCCACGAGCGCGTCATCAGTCTTTTTGAGCGCGTTCTTTAGGACCTCACGTGTTTGCTTGTCGATGGCGGGGCGGTACTTGTAGTAGATCGCGAGAGCTTCCTCACGAGAGAGCCTAGAGAGACGCTCAAAGTCTGCAATCTCTCTACCTCTGATAACTGCGCCATTGGTGCGTACTACCTCATCAAGCAGATTGAGAAAGAAGTATGAAAGCTCCTGTACATAAGCAGACTGTGCGCCCCCTACGAGACGCACAGCGATTTCTTCAGTCGGTTTCATGCCTATTCACCAAGGTCTGCGTCAAGTGCGACACCGCCAGTCTCGCTAGTAAATGCCTTTGCGTCTTCCTCACTCATGCCTTGATACTTGACGAGGTACTTCCACTTAGGGCAAAGACCACGCGCAATGTCATCCTTCATCATGTCGCGGTCTGCTTTGTCATCTGAGATAACCGAGTCATCCCACAGAATGTCAACGGGCACAGGCTCATCTACTCTGTAGCCGTTCATGGCACACTCTGCAGCGAACGCGCCCTGGACAAGGTCTCTTACCGAGTTCTCAATAGAGTGCTCATGCTTTCTGATGGTTCTAATGAGCGTTGCGTTCGTGCTTACAACCTCTGTTGCAGTCTTGAGTCCCTGTCCTAACGTGAATGACCAATACCCAGCACCAAAGCCAGTTCTAAAGCCCAGGACAGCAAGAGCATTGTTGAATGCGGTAACCATATCATCAATGTGTGTGTCAGGGTTGTAGACCGTCATAGGAGACTCTGCACTAATGCCAGCAGAGATTGGTGCGAACATGATTTGGTCCATAGTGTTTACAAACTTAGCCTTGCCGTCCTTGTCACGCACAATGGCTTGCTCGTCTACAACCATCTTTGGCAGAGAGACTCTTACCTGCCAATACATCTGGTTAAATGCTTCATCTACCAGTCTGCAGGAGTCGCAGATGTCCTCAATAACGGACGAGCCAAGCGGTGTGAGCTCGTCATGAGCGTTGTACTTAGCTGGCTTAACAAGCGCATAGGTTGGCAGTGGTTGCTTGGTATCGACAAAGCCAGTAATACCTTCAACCTCAATAGGGATAACGCGGTTCTGCGGGTTAAATAGAAGTGTTTCAATTACATGAGACTGTGTCTCTTGGTTGAAGTATCTAAGCTGCAACTGGTCGTAAAGCTTAGAGTTCACGGTTACCTTGGAGATAAACGCGCAACCATCACCCAGAAGCGGGATAATCTGCCACGCTTTCATGGAGTCAATACTGGTTGACACGTTACCTTCGTATCCGTGGAAGTTAGCTACCCATGCGCCAACACCAAGCGCAAAGACGGTACTGATGAACTCTGCTTGCTCGTCTACAAAGTTAGGAATGGTGCGCTCTAACCAGTCATTCACTGCGTCTTCAGAGCTTGAAAGTATTGTGCCTTCATTCATGACAAGGCTTGGAATCTCACTTGCAACCATAGAAGCTGGACTAATTGAGAGCCTATCATACGAGTCAGCACCATTGTTTATGATGTAAGGCTGCTTGTAATACTCGTTGTCGTGCGTAAACCAGCCCCACCACAGCTGCTGGAACTTGTCCATTGAGGTGTCAGGCGTAAACTTACGCTTCTTCAGGTACCTAAGTGCCCATTCTGGCTTTTGGATAGTAATCTTCGACAAGGTGAGACCCCTTTTCTTACGTCAAGCTTCTGTCATTGATAAGCGTCATACACGCATAACGCACAGCGTCGATAGTGTGGTTGTCAGCGTCTGGCAACTGCCCTGTGAGCTGGTTGTCCTTTGTCATCACATAGGAGTAATTGCTGAACTCTCGTGCTGCAGTGGCACAGCTAGAATCAATCACAATCTTTGCGCGGTATTGCAGCCACTTGATTGAGTTGTGGATATTGTGCGCGCCTGTCTTGAGCGCACCGCGAGCGTTAATGCCATTAGCTTTGAAGTCAGCAATACTTTTTGGCTCTGCTGAGTCGCACCACACCGTCGCATAAGGCTCAGCGTCTTCAATGATGTCCTCATCGTCTTTGAGAGCGTTGCCCAGCTTTTCGCTTACGAGCTCTGCTGTGTCTTGGTTTGAGAGTCCACACTTAACAAACTCGTCCAGGATGTAAAGCGTTCGAGCCTTCGTGTCATAGGCAATCTTTACCCAAGCGAATGGATCTTGTGAGAAGCCCCAGTCAACGCCATAGTAGTGATACTCAAGTTCTTTGCGCTCTGCGTGTGTGATGTCTCGCACCTCAACACGGGTAAATACCTCGGAGCCAAAGCCTACTTGCTCACCCAGCCATTCATGGCGGTATGCTTCCTCGTCAAGTTCCTTGAGTGCTTCAGCGTCCTTGCGGACCTGCTCTGGTATCCACTCATGTGGTACATCGAGGTAGCTTGACTCAATGACGCGCTCCGGGTGTGTTGAGAGCATGGTAGAGACGTGCTCATTTACCCAAGCATCGCGAGAACGTGGAGGGTTATGGTCGAAGAAGCGGAAGTACACAGAGCCTTCTGGAGCGTCACGAGTAACAGACTGCATAACCGTTCTAAGTTCTCCCCAGCCATTGAACTGGTCTACCTCAGAGAACCACTGATAGGCGTAGTACGTGCCATTTGGTGCTTTAATTGCCTTAGTCTTCTGCGTATGGTCACCGCCACGGAAGGTAATGACTTGACCAGTTGCGGGGCGTGTGAGCTTGTACGGGCTCTTAGAAGGCTTCCACTCGTCACGGATGTTCAGCTTGTCAATCGCCCAGAGCATCTGCTCAAAGACGCCATCACCAATGTCCTTGCCAATCTTTGGCATGATGAATGCTGAGCGGTCCTTGTGCTCCATAAGACCTTGCTTGATCTCTAGAGAGACCGTAGAGCTTTTCAAAGAAAAACGCCCTCCTCTTAGCCACCATTCACCTCCTGCGTCTTGTGCGATTGCACGATGCAGTGAGAGAAACGGTGGTGCTAAGAGAAGGGCGAAGTCTGCCACGAATGGCTTCTCTTCTTCTTCCACATCTTCTGGAATTGCGTCAAGTAGCGTTCTGCCAATGGAAGAGATAGCAGTGACGGCAGTCTGATTCACGCCTGAGTCTGCAATAGACTCTTGCGCCATTGCAAATGTTTTGCCCATGCCATTTAAGACTTGAGCGCGGGTGATAGTTACTTTCTTTGAAGCGCGTTCCTGGAGGTCTTGAAGCCTTGCTTTTATCTTGCTGTCAGCTTCAAGT
>JABZHD010000123.1:3309-3566 GCA_015259045.1 Atopobium sp.
TGGCTTCCACTTTGAGCGGTGCGGATAAGCTTCCAGCATTGCCTGTCGCTGGCTCTTGCCAGCAACTCTAGCGAGCACATACTTCTCATGATTTGCGTTTGTGAGTGGTTGCGTCTTCAATGCCTTTGACCTTTGCTTTTCGCTCCTTCTTCCTCTTCATCTTAAAGGCAAGCTGACGCTCCAAATTCTGCTTACGCTCAAGCTCTTGCGTGTGCTTTCTCAAGTACTCACGCTCATCAAGCGCACACTCTTTGCAG
>JABZHD010000124.1 GCA_015259045.1 Atopobium sp.
GAACATCTCCCTCGTGGAGAAAACCGTCTGGCTCTGGAGCATCATCATAAATCTCGTTTGAGTTATGAGCTCTCTGCGCAAGCTCATTATCTGCTTCGTTGATGAGGTACTGAGCGCCAGGCACAGCAAGCTTCAAAGCCTTAACGCCACCAACGTGATCAGCATGGCCGTGAGTAGCAACGATGTACTTAAGCTCAAGGTTCAAAAGCTGTGCAGCAATCTCTGCACCCGATGCACCGGCATCAATAATCATGCACTCATTACCAGAAACGTAAATGTAGCAGTTGGTCTCAAGAGGACCCACTTTAAAGACGCCAATCTGGTCTTTTGCGTGATGGCAACCACCATGACCGTGATGGCCGCAGCAACCGCCATGACCATGCTCACCATGGCCATGCTCGCCATGATGACCGCAGCAGCCGCCGTGTCCGCCGTGCTCTTCCTCGTGATTATGACCGCAAGAGCAGCCCTCATTTTGATTAGCCATAAAGTCTCCTTCTCATCTGATTAGCGCCTTCACCTGGCATAATACGACGAGCGTCGTAGACAGAAGGCACGCGAGTTACAAATGCAAATAAGGTGTCAAGCAAGCTGGTATCAGAGATAGAAACCAAGAAACGCATACGTACTACGCCCTGCTCGCCCACTTGTGTAGCTGCAGAAAGAATGTTTGCACCAGCGTCAGACAGCGCAACCGTGACGTCCTTAAGAAGGCCCATACGGTCCGTTGCCTCAACGACAATCTCTACCCTAAACTCAGTAGCGCCGCTGGCGTCCCAAGAAACAGGAATGATACGCTTTGGATCGTTAAGCAGGTCTTTAACGTTAGGGCAATTGGCGCGGTGAACAGAAACGCCACGACCGCGTGTAATGAAGCCCACAATATCGTCACCTGCAACAGGATTGCAGCAATGCGCCAGATGAACAAGCAAATCTGGATCGCCGTTTACCACAACGCCACAGTTAGACTTCTTGGGACGACTACCCTTGGCAGTACGAGAAATAACGTAGGAGCGAACCAAAGGCTGATCGTTTGCAATTGCCTTGTTCTTCTCCTGAAGGCGTGCCGCATTACGCTCTTGCTCAGTAACAACCTCGGGATTTTTCTCCTCTAAGATTTCACTCACGCGATTAACAACCTGCTTAGCAGACTGATTACCTGCACCAATTCCCGCAAACAGATCATCTACACTGCGATAATCAAACTGCTCGGTGAGCTGATCAAGCGCCTTTACCGTGCGCGTAGCGCTGATGCCATAGCCACGCTTGCGCAGCTCTTTTGCAAGCTCAGAACGGCCGCGTTCGGCATCGTCAGACTTGTTCTCTTGCGAGAAATACTTACGAATCTTTGCACGAGCAGACGGCGTCTTTACCAGCGTCATCCAGTCGCGAGAAGGGCGAGCGTTCTTGTTAGTCAAAATCTCAATGCGGTCACCCATCTGAAGCGTATGCGTCAGCGGGACAACAGATCCGTTAACACGTGCGCCAACACAGTGATTGCCCACCTCAGTATGAACGGCGTAAGCAAAGTCCAGAGGTGTTGAATTGACGCGCAAGCTCATTACCTCGCCCTTTGGCGTGAAAACAAAAATCTCATGCTCAAAGAGGTCTACGCGCAAGTTATCTAAGAACTCGTGGGGATCATCAATATCGTCTTCAACGGCCCAATCAAGACTGCGGCGAATCCAGTTGATGGTTGAGTCAATAAGCTTGTCTTCAGAGGACATCTTGCCCTTTGAATTGCCCTGCTCCTTATACAGCCAGTGAGCAGCAATACCGTACTCAGATGCCTCGTGCATCTCGGCGGTTCTAATCTGAATCTCAATAGGGCGACCATCAGGGCCAATGACCGTTGTGTGCAAAGACTGATAGAGATTGGCCTTTGGCGTTGCAATGTAGTCCTTAAAACGACCAGGCATTGGATGCCACAGTGCATGAATAGCACCAAGTGCCGAGTAGCAATCGCCTACGTTCTTAGTAATAACACGCAGAGCGATAAGATCGTAGATGTTGGAGAATTCTCTGCCCTTGCGGACCATCTTTTGATAGATGGACCACAGGTGCTTAGGACGTCCCGTAATCTGGAAGTCAGTAAGACCGGCAGCATTAAGCTCATCAGTCAGAGTCTTTTTAGCGTTGTTGAGGTCATTCTCTCTTTGTGCACGAGAGTCAGAGACCATGCGAGCAACACGCTGGTACTCCTCTGGTTCAAGCCAGAAGAAAGACAAATCCTCAAGCTCCCACTTAACCGAAGAGATACCCAGACGGTCAGCAAGTGGTGCATACACGTCCATGGTTTCTCGCGCCTTAAACAGACGACGGTCCGGTGGAAGTGCTGCCAGCGTACGCATGTTATGAAGGCGGTCGGCAAGCTTGATGATAACAACGCGAATGTCCTTTGACATGGCAAGGAACATTTTGCGCAGGTTAAGCGCTTGTTTCTCGTCCATTGAACTGACTTCGATGGACGTAAGTTTTGTGACGCCGTCAACAAGTTCTGCAACTGACTCACCAAAGCGAGAAGAGATTTCGTCGAGTGAGGCAGACGTATCTTCTACGGTATCGTGCATAAGGGCAGCGCAGATGGTGTCTTCATCCATATGAAGATCGTGCGCAAGAATAAGGGCCACTTCAACTGGATGGTTGATATAAGGCTCGCCAGAACGACGACGGTGATCTTTGTGATAGTCAGCAGCAAAGGCATATGCAGCAGCAATCTTTGCCTGAGCTTCCTCAGGCAAATATGTGCGCACGGCTCCCTCAAGCAGACGGTAATTATCCGCGCCTGGCGCCTTGGCCTCTTTTTTGGTCCTCTCGTCACTCATCAGAGGACTCCCTTCCCCCATCAAACGTTGAACCAATTTCTGGAACGATGGGTTTTGTTATAGCATCTGCCTGCTCATCTGGTGAAGCAGAAAGTACCCACTGAGCAAATGATTCAAACTCAGCGTGTGCTTTAAGCCCCTCAGCGTAGCGTGCAGACTCCAGCAAGTCCATGTGCGAAGCTTGACTATTGACGGAGATTGTTCGCGTTTGATCAAATCCTTCAATGCTAATAAACCCTAGCTCAGCAAAAACGTCAAGTGCAACACGAACGGTTTGCTCGTCAGCCTTAGATCGCGGGTCAATTTCTAGCGCCATCTGCGCAATATCTTCATCAGTGAGTGCTGAATCAGCTGTCTGAGCACCAAGCTTTGGCTGCAGTGCCGTAAGCGCACGGTAGACAGCTACCAGGGCTTCTCGCTGTGGTGCATGAGAAGAAAGGATGCGCTCGTTAACGCGCATATCATGCGCATCAAACAGCATCTGAATTACAGAAGGCTCACCGTCTCTACCTGCGCGTCCGCTCATCTGATTGAAGGCAACGCGACCAAACGGCAGGTGATACAGGATAACCTGGCGAATATCAGAGATATTGACGCCTTCGCCAAATGCACTGGTAGCAATGATGCAACAAACGTCTCCACGTCTAAAGGCACGTTCAACATTCTTGCGTATCTGAGGCGTCAGACCTGCGTGGTAAAAAGCAATCTTGTGACCAAGCTCTGGAATGCGA
>JABZHD010000125.1 GCA_015259045.1 Atopobium sp.
GAGCTGCTTGAGCGTGGAGGATGCGGCATCATCTGGGTTGATGAGCGCGCCAGCAAGCTCTTCTGCGGTCAACGCTCCCCTCCAAGCGTCTTTGAGTGACGCTTCGCACGGGCGAGCTTCTAGGGCTACAACAGGCATGCCAAGCGCCGAGAAACGCAATAGGTGCAGCCAACTGCGCACTCCCCGACCAAGATCGGAGAAGAGCACCACCGCGGGCAGCTTCGCCGAGGCGGGCAGTTCTGCCGATGCGGACAGCTCTGCCGCAGCTAGCGGTTCTGCCACCGACACACCTGCTGGAAGGATGACGCGAGCACGCAGCTGCGTCTGGTCAGTTGAGGTGAATGTGATGCGCTTAAACGTTGCCGCCTGGGTAGTGGACGGAAGCTCAATCACACTCTCTACCTGTGCATTTTGTGCAAACGCTACAGATGGCTCCCAAAATGATTCAAAGTTTGATGGTCTAAGCCACGCGCCGCGATAAGAACGAGCATCTTCAAGCCTTTGTGTTAAGCCCCTCATGCTTTCACCTCGCCTTCTGCTTGAGCAGGAAATGACGAGTCCAGCGCTTCAAGAGCTTGCTCTCCCTTGTCTGAGCAGAAGAAATCAATGATCTTATCGTCAAAATCGCCAATCTCTTCATGCGCATACCCGGGATACAACAAGTGTCTCTTTGGGCAGGTCAAGGCATTGTAAGCTGCAAACTGAGCCTCTGGAGGAACTACCGGATCATCAAGTCCGGTGCCAAAAAGCACAGGACAGGTAACCAGGCGTGCAAAATTAGCTGAATCAATATAGGCAAGCTTTGCAAAGACCTCATCAACGCGAGAACCATCTGCGTCAAACCAGCGGGAATAATAACGGATGCCCTCGTAGGCAACCTCATCAGCATTAAGCTCCCACACACACCTAAAATCAGTGAGGAAGGGATAAAGAATTGCTGCCCTATTAATCAGGTCTTGATTGAGTGCGCAGGTAGCAAGACCAATACCGCCTCCCTGCGAGGCACCGTTTACAAAAACGCGATCTGTATCAATTCCTTCAAGCTGGCGAACAATTCTGCAGAGCAAGCGAATGTTCTGATACAGATGAACAAAGTAAAGGTCCTCTACAGGTCCATCCAGTCCAAGCACCAAGTGACCAGAGACGGTAGTGCTCTTGTACGAGCTTCCGTCCAAGCTGTGGCCACCCTGCCCAGGATTATCAAGCGCAATCAGCGAGCAGCCCAAGCACAAAAATGAGCTCTGCTCAAGCCAACTACGAGAAGATCCTGGATAGCCATGAAACTGTAAAACAAGCGGAGTTTGTACGCCTGAGGCAGTCTGTGGTCGCAGGTACTTTGCGTAGACTTCCGCGCCATCAATACCTGCAAACGTCAAATCAAAAAAGTGAGCTGAAGCAGTTGACGTGACCTCTGTTGAAGGAACAATCTGCCAGCTGAGAGGGGCGTTATCTGCTTCCTCCATACGTGCCTTCCAAAACGCCTCAAAATCCGAAGGATAAGGCGTCAAAGCATGAGCTGCCTTCAACTCTGTCAGCTCAAGTACTTCTTGGTGCATTAATCCACCTAACAAGCTAAAAGAGCGCAGCCTAAGCTGCGCTCTAGTCAAACAAAAACGTAAGCGCTACTCACCCAGTTTAGGATGAAGCAAAGATGGTGCAGCACCCAAAAGCGTCTTAGTGTAAGGATCTGTTGGATGCTCAAAGCCCTGCTTAGCAGGACCATCTTCCATGATCTGGCCGTGGTTCATAACAATGATGCGGTCAGAAACATAGCGGACAGTCTGAATATCGTGCGAAATAAAGATCATCGAGAGACCCAGCTCAGACTTGAGGTCGGTGAGCAGGTTCAAGATCTGTGCGCGAACAGAAACGTCCAGTGCGGATGTAGGCTCGTCAGCAATGATTGCCGATGGATTCAGAGAAAGAGCACGTGCAATTGCAACACGCTGACGCTGACCACCAGAGAGCTGACCAGGAAGGGCGCGAAGTGCGGAATGTGGAAGTCCTACCAGACCAACAAGCTCATTAATACGGGCTTCTCGCTCCGCCTCTGTTCCTACCTTATGCACGAGCAGTGGATCCATGAGCTGGTCTTTAACAATCATACGAGGGTTAAGAGCAGTTGCTGGGTCCTGGAAGACAACAGAGACAACGCGGCCAATCTGCTTTCTAAGCTCTGGAGTACGCTTGGTAACATCCATTCCCTTGAAGTACACATGACCGGACGTTGGTGACTGAAGGCCACACATGACATTTGCGGTAGTGGACTTTCCGCAGCCAGACTCACCAACAATACCAATGGTCTCACCAGGCATAAGCTTAAGCGAAACATTCTGTACTGCGTGAACCTTATTAGGCTTAAAGATTGAACCCGTACGTGTTTTAAACGTAACTGAAATGTCATCGAGGAAGATAATTGGCTGCTCTTCAGTTGTTGTAGCCATTTACCTCACCTCCTTTTGAGAACGCTCAAGGTAAGGCACAAGACCATGCTCCTTCAGATACTCATCAGGCAGCTCGGAGAAACGATGGTGCTTACCAGGAATCTCCTTGATAACAGGGTGAACCTCAAGACCCAAATCTGGGTGACTTGAACGAGGAGCAAACCTATCGCCTGTTGGGAAGTCTTCTGGAGAAGGAACAGAACCTGGTACCTGGTGAAGCCTAGTACCATCCTGTGCGCCTTCCTCAATGGAAAGAACAGAGCCGAGAAGACCGCGGGTGTACTCGTGAACAGGATTGGTCAGAAGCTCAGTAGTAGCTGCCTGCTCAATAACCTGACCTGCGTACATAACGGTAATCTCAGAAGCAACCTCTGCAACAAGTGCAAGGTCGTGGCTAACAAAGATCATTGCAAAGCCAAGGCGACGCTGGAGGTCATTTAAGAGCTTGATAACCTGCTTCTGAACAGTAACGTCCAGAGCAGTTGTTGGCTCGTCGCAGATAACCAGTGAAGGATCGCGAGTTAATGCCATAGCAATCAGAACACGCTGACGCTGACCACCAGAAAGCTCGTGTGGATAAGACTCTAGCGTACGCTTTGGATCCAGGCCTACAAGCTCCAGAAGCTCCTCTGCAGAACGGGTGCCTCCCCTGCTGGTAAGCTGCTTCATCTGAGAAGAGATAAGCATGGAAGGGTTCAGCGAGACAGAGCATCCTGGTACACCATTGCAAGCTCGTGACCAAGCAGCTTGCGGTGCTCTTCTTTGGAGAGCTTCAGGAGGTCTTGGTCTTTGTAGAGAACCTCGCCAGTAATGGTTTCCTTTGGATCGGTCAAACCCATGATGACCTTGGTGGTAATAGACTTTCCGCAGCCAGACTCGCCAACCAGTGCCATGCACTGACCAGGACGAACATCAAAGCTTACGTGGTCAACAACCTTAACATCTCCGTGAGACTCAAAGCTGATGCAAAGATCCTTAACGCTCAGCAATGGTGCAACATCAAAGTCTGGCT
>JABZHD010000126.1 GCA_015259045.1 Atopobium sp.
GATACACGTTCCGCCGTACATCATTGGATCTTTTTCAATCAAAAGCACTTCTTCGCCGTGACTTGTCAGGCTCCCTGCCAAAGTCTTACCAGCTTTGCCAAAGCCAATAATAATATTCTTAAAATGTCTCATACTTAGACTCCTAATCCAAATTATCGCTACTTATTTTTTTGTCAGTAACATATTTTTTTACAAAATATCACGATAGATGTCAGCTGTCTACGATTTTGCTTATAAAAAGCTTCTAAAAGATGAATCATTGTTCAGAGATGTTGCGGTTGATCAAAATAGTTCCAAGAGTGAATGCTCGTAAGTATGGTAAGCAGTGGATTGTTAACCGTGACGCTATGTTGCGTGAGTATGGCAATCCTGTGTGCTAGGGGCTACAAATATACATCCTCAAATACTGTCCATCACATTAGACAGTATGATCAATAGACTTCAACCTGTTGAGAGCGTTCTCGAGAAAAACATAGAGTCACCCGCAGAGCAGGTGACTCTAATTGTTCATTCATCTGTGCTTATTTCCCAAAACTTCGCATATAGCATGCCTATTACTTAGAAATCTGCCAGCCTTCAATACGTGAGCGAGCTTCAACAAAGTCATGGTAGGGACCATTGTGCGAGATAAGCTCCTCATGGGTGCCCTGTTCTGCAACACGTCCATCTCTAAGGAAGAAAATCTGGTCAGCTTCCTCAATTGTTGAGAGACGATGCGCAATTTCAAGCACAGTTTTTCCCTTACAGAGTTGGGCAAGGGCTGCTTGAATCTCTGCTTCATTTTCTGGGTCAACACTTGCTGTTGCCTCATCAAGAACAACAATAGGCGCATCTTTCAAAATTGCGCGAGCAATTGAGATGCGTTGTCTCTCGCCTCCAGAAAGTCGAGCTCCACCTTCTCCAACTTTTGTCTTATAACCCTCGGGCAGAGCTTTTATGAACTCATTGCAGCGTGCGGCCTTTGCCGCTTCTACAATCTCTTCAAACTGTGCATCTGGCCTACTGAGGGCAATATTACGCTCAATCGTGTCATCCATAAGATAGACGTCTTGGAAAACCATGGAGAAGTCCGCAAGAATACTGTTACACGAAAGCTCGCGTACATCGTGGCCTCCTATGCGTACGGAGCCACCTGTTGCATCATAGAAACGTGCAAACAGCTTGGCAACAGTTGTCTTACCTGAACCACTTCCTCCAACAAGGGCTGCAGTTGTTCCCTCGGGAACAGACAGAGACATTCCATTGAGTACAAGAGGTCCATCTCCGTAAGCAAATGAAACGTCATGCATCTCAAGGTTGTGATGCTCAAGTTTTACAGCTTTGCAATTGTCGTCGATTGCAGGTGCGGATTCGATAGCGTCAAGACGGTCGATAACTTCTCCGATGTGTCCAATTACGTAGGCAGCATCGCCACAAGCCTCGATTGATTGGAACAGCATAAAGGAGAACATTACCAGCGTGCAGAAGTTAAGAAGAGATATCGTGCCGTTCAGGAAGGAAATGCATACGATAACAATGACGCCAACCGAAGCACTGCGTGTCACAAATAGAAGTAAGGCGTTGAAGGGTTGGAAAGCAAGCTCAGTTTTGAGATTTACATTTCTAGAACGCGCGTATGCGGAGCGCACTGCAGACACAGCGGCATCTACCTGCCGGTAACTCTTAACAACAGGCATACCGTGAATGTATTCCAACGTTGCCTGAGCCATATCCTCGCGTGCGTCATTTTGCGCGGGCGACAAACGTGCGGAATTTTTGAACATCAGCTCCAGTACCACCGTTGCTACCGCAATCGCAGCCAATGCGAGGATGCAGGCCCGCAGATCCATGAAGGCGAGAAACGCCACCATTGCAGCTGCGGTTATGTATCCGTTGCCAAGCATGTCTACCATGCGCATACCGTGGATTTCCACGAATGACAGCTCGGTTGTGAGTGCCGAGAGAATTTCTCCTGATGGGTGATTGTCAAAGTAACCAAGAGGGACGCGTTTCAGCGCTTCTCCGATACGTATGCGCACCTCGTTAGAACGTTCTGCGGCTACGGTTTCCTCGGCTCGTGCTCTCAACCACATAAGTGCTGCGCGTAGCGCAATCGAAGCAATAATGGCTAGTCCAGCCGTAAGTGCAATTTTAAGATCGGGGTTCTCGCCATTTGATAAGCCGAGAAACCCGCACATGGCCCAGGCGGCAATAGCAATGGGTGCTGCAGAAACAAGTGAGATAAGAAAAGAGTATGCAAAGCCAAAGAGGATTCGCGTTTTCTTGTTGCCCGTCCAACGCACCACTTTCATAAGCGCACTAAACATTACGCTGGTCCTTTCTCGCTTCATGGTTTCTATTGGAAATGTGTGCTTCCCACATGCGGCGATAGAGATCACTTGAGCCAAGGAGGTCCGTATGTGTTCCCTCGGCGACAATATTTCCGGAATCCATGACTACTATCTTGTCAAAATTACGCACCGTTGAGATTCTGTGCGCGATTACAATCAGCGTCTTTCCACGTGCAAGTTCTGAGAGTGCCTGTTGAATGAGCTCCTCACTCTCGGGGTCTATGAATGCAGTTGCCTCATCAAGCACAAGAATCGGCGCGTCTTTTAGATAGGCGCGCGCGATAGAGATGCGCTGGCGTTCTCCACCCGAAAGAGCTCCTCCGGCTTCTCCGTAAAGGGTTTCAAATCCATTTGCAAGCTTATCTGCCAGCTCTTCACAGTGCGCAGCGGCAAGCGCGCGCTCTACCTCGGCGTCAGTTGCGCCCTCACGTCCGAGTCTTACGTTCTCAAAGATTGTTCGATCAAAGAGGAAATTGTCTTGAGTCACAAAGCTTACAAGACCAGCGAGCTGATCAAGTGGTATATCGCGCGCGTCAGTTTCCCCGATGCGGATTGCTCCTGATCCTGCGTCCCAGAATCGAGCAATGAGCTTGGCCATCGTTGACTTTCCAGAACCGCTTGGTCCGACCAAAGCACATGAGGTACCTTCGGGCACTTCAAGTGAGATGCCGTGGAGCACTTCTTCGTTGGAATATGAGAACCGGACGTTCTTGAATGAGACATCGTGGGACGTGATGAGTGCGGGAGAGGAGACTTCGGGCAAGGGTTTCATCTCTAACAGCTTGCTAACGCTGTCCATTACCTTTTCGATCTCTTTGAACATGTTTGTGTACTGGGTAATTTTGGTGAGAGGACCAATGACGCCGATAGACAGCATGCATGCAAGGGCCATCTGGGCTACGTCGATGCTGCCCGAGGCTACAAGAATGCATCCGACTGGTACAACTCCTAAAAGGAGCGTTGGCAGTATTGCAAACATGGCGTTCATAGGGACACGAGCAGACCTATACCAGGCAAGTGTTAGTTTCTCAAATTCGGAGATGTCGTTACGAAAGCGAGCATACGAGGAGTCGGCTTGGTTGAAAGTCTTGATGACTTCGATTCCATCGATGTATT
>JABZHD010000127.1 GCA_015259045.1 Atopobium sp.
ATCTTGTTGATTGCAGGAACAATATCCAGGTTGGCATTCATGGCAAGCATGGCGTTTGAGACTGTTTGAGCCTCCACGCCTTGCGTTGCATCAACAACCAGAACCGCTCCTTCGCAGGCAGCCAAAGACCTTGAGACCTCATAGGTAAAGTCAACGTGGCCCGGAGTGTCAATCAGGTTGAACTGATAGCGCTCTCCATCATCTGCGTCATACATAACGCGGACGGCATTTGATTTGATGGTAATTCCACGCTCACGTTCAATGTCCATAGTGTCCAAGAGCTGTGACTCCATATCACGTTCTTCAACGGTATGAGTAAGCTCCAAAATACGGTCACTGATGGTAGATTTACCGTGATCGATGTGCGCAACAATAGAGAAGTTGCGAATATGTGAAGTATCCTGTGTATTCATAAGGAAAATAATAGCGTAAAGTACCCCCTTCGTGCTATACTTCTAAAGCTGCCTCAAACGTGTCTCAGCGAAGAGGCCTCACATAGTAAACACCGAAAGGAACCGCACGTGGCTAACATCAAGTCTCAGAAGAAGCGTATTCTCACCGCTGAGAAGGCACGCCAGCGCAACAAGGCTGTCCGTTCCGAGCTTAAGACTGCTATTAAGGCAGTTCGCACTGCTGTTGAGGCAGGTCAGCTTGAGGACGCACAGGTTGCAGCTAATAAGGCATCCCGTCTTCTTGACAAGGCTGCTTCTAAGGGCATCGTACACAAGAATCAGGCTGCTCAGCGTAAGAGCGGCGTTCAGAAACTTGTTAACACCCTTAAGTAGTTCTTATCTACTTTTAACTTTTTAAAACGGACTCCTTGGAGTCCGTTTTTTCTTACTTTAATTCTTTGAATCTACACATTTGAGACGCCACATAGAGCAAAGATAAGCTTGGTCATTGTGGTTGTTTTATCTTCTCCACTCTTAAGACCACGTTCTGCATCTGCACAGAGACTCAAAATATGCTCAAGCTCGCCATCTGCAAATTGGCGCGCCCACCGTGCATAATTTCTTACTTGCCAGTCCTGCTTACCTAAAACTGAGGCAATTTCCCGTTCTGTACCGCGCTTAACCATAGACCTAGCACAAATGAGTTCTCTTACACGTCCAGTTATAAGCGACAGATTGCCAATAGCTCCCGACTCATCCATCTGACTGTAAAGCTCCAAAGACTTTTGAGCATTTCTCGATGACAAACTGTCGAGAAAATCCCACGGCTTGACCTCAACCACTCGTGCAACATGAGTTTCTACAAACTGAACGTCAATTGCACCAGGACGACCCAGCAGAGCTGCTAAAGATTTAACTTGAGAATCAAGCATGGTGGTATTATCACCAACACGACTTATAAGCTCATTGGCCACATTAATTGGGATTTGTAGTCCGTACTTTCTTCCAAGATCCCCAATGTATTTAGGCAAATCTTTTCTAGAAATTGCACCACAATTAATAACTGCAAGCTTACCTAACGCATCTACTGCTTTATAAAGCCTTGTAGTTTTTGCTAGCGTCTGTGCAGAAAGCATCAGTGTAGTAGTTGGATTAGGATTTTTTAGATACTCAACAAGAGCTTCTGATACAGACTTAGGCAATTTACCAGCATCGTCAATAACAACAATTCTCCTAAAATCACCCATAGGAAGTGTTTGAGCAGAAGACAAAACAGATTCTGGAGTCAGCTCAGCGCTTACAGAAATCTCATCAAGGTTAAAGGTAATAAAACTCTGGTTAAGACGGCTTTTAAGCTTATCAATAGCCCTTGCACGCTTCATCTCATCAGGGCCAACAGCCAAATATGCAGCTAGTAACTTAGCCTGCTCCGCCATCTTTTTCCTCCTCTAATTCTGTATCTACTTTAGCATGTTGCACGCTCACCCTAGGTCCATGTTCGCCAGGAAATACCGTGACGTCTCCGTAATCTTTTGTGCAATAAAACCTTGCGCCAACACCCTCTAAGATATCCACCGCTTCCTGTTTAGGATGTCCATATCGATTATTCTTTCCAGCACTTGCAACTGCTACCTCGGGTTTTAGCGCACGAGCAGTTTCTGGATAGAGTGACTTTGCTGCTCCATGATGTCCGACTTTTAAGAAATCAATATCGCCAACATCACCCGATGTCACCGTCTCTTTTGTTTGATCTCTTTCAGCATCTCCCGTTAAAAGCGTAGTTAAAGTATTTTGCCCATCGTTATACGTCACATAGAGCTCAACCGACGCATTATTAGCTTCTTTAGCTTTATATCCCCTATGTGGCCACACTACCCGGACATGAAAGCGACCAACATCAAATTCATCACCATATAAAACTTCATAGGAACCACTACCAGAAATCCTCTGAATGGCTTTCTGTAACTCAGGCTTCTCTTGTTTTGTTATTCCTTCTCCAACTAATACCCGTCCTGTCTTTACCGAACCAACCATGTACCTCACGCCACCAGCATGGTCCTCGTCAAGATGTGTGAGCAAAATTGCATCAAGATATGAAATGTGTTGTCGCTCCAGAGCATCGTTAACCACATCTCCCACACTGGTATCTACGAGCAGGGAGTGCGCGCCATCACTCAACAATATGGCATCTCCTTGACCAATATCCATCACACAAATTCTTGTTGGCGAGAAAAACCTCCAGTAGATGCTTAAACCCAAAATAAGCGTAGCTACCATTGCACATATACCAACTAAAACTGACCTTTTCCCTTTTGGCCAAAACACGTAAAGAGCCACCATTGCTACAAACACAAGCAATGAAACTATCCAACTCATGTCAGTTAACGACACGCTTGCAAAAGATCTTTCGGATACAAAAGAAGTAAGAGTCTCTATAAACTGACCAAGAAAATCCACAAGGCAGAAAGCAACATCTTGAGCCGGTTTAAACCAACATAAAGCTATTGCTCCAATTCCAAATAAGCTCAGAAGAGAAAATAAACTTGTAATCAGTGCACTTGAAAGAGGAGCAAGTAAAGAAAAATGACCAAAGTACATGCAAGAAATTGGAAGGCACGAAAGCTGAGCAACGGTTGTGGCACACATAGTGTTTCGTACGTCAGAAAACGGTTTTCTAAGAATCTTCTGTATTCTTCCGTATCCTGATATGTGAAAAGCAATTTTTGCATAGTACTGAGCAAGACCGCCGTAGATATTCATGCCAAAAATACATGCTAGTGACAAGGTAAAAGCAATGTTTACGCTCAGCTGTGGATCAACACAGAGCATAAATAGTGCAACGATAGAAACTGCTGAGAGCGTATGGTTTTTTCTTCCCACATATTGCATTACGTATTTTTGTTCAACAAGAAGTATTGCCCTCATTGCAGACGCAGGTAATCCACAGAAAAGCGCGTAGCTACTGAGTAGAATTACATTTAACACTCCTCTCAAAAGTGGTTTTAACGTCAACCTTTTGAGCAAAGCATCAATAAAAGTAGAGAGAATTACTA
>JABZHD010000128.1 GCA_015259045.1 Atopobium sp.
AATGTAGTGTTGTCGGGTGGAGAGCAACGTGCGCGCGAAGCGCCAGCGAACTACTCGACAGGTGGGGCTTCTCGCCAGATGGCGAGAAGAACGTGCGGACTAAAACGGTTGCGCACATATGCAAAATGCAACCATTTAAAAGTATACAAAAAAGAGACCTGCCGATATACAACAGGTCTCTTTGTGAGGACTTTTTTGGGTCCAGCGGCCTTAGCGCTTGGAGAACTGAGGACGCTTACGAGCCTTCTTCAGACCGTACTTCTTACGCTCGACCGCACGAGAATCGCGGGTGAGGTAGCCGGCCTTCTTAAGGTCATCACGATACTCGCCAGCCTCAAGAAGAGCGCGAGCAATGCCCAGGCGAAGAGCACCGGACTGGCCGTTGATGCCGCCGCCATCGCAGTTTGCGAGGACGTCGAAACGACCAAGAGTATCAGTAATGCGGAGAGGTGCGGTTGCGTTGTCTACGAGCTGCTGGCGACCAAAATACTGGACTGCCTCGCGGCCATTAACGGTAACCTTACCAGTTCCAGGAACAAGACGAACACGAGCGACGGCCTCTTTACGACGGCCGGTGCCGGTGTAAACAGCGGTGTTATCTGCCATCGTTTAGCCCTCCAGCTCAATCTTGACGGGATTCTGTGCAGCATGTGGGTGCTCAGCGCCGGCGTAAACCTTAAGCTTCATACCCTGCTTGCGACCAAGAGTGGTCTTAGGAAGCATGCCCTTGACTGCGTGTTCAACAACACGCTCTGGGTGCTTCTCCATCTCTTCCTTGAAGGAAGTGATCTTCAAGCCACCAAGGTAGCCGGAGTGACGCCAATACTCCTTGTGATCAGCCTTAACACCAGTAAGGACGATCTTGTCTGCATTGATGATGACAACAAAGTCACCAGTATCAGCGTTTGGGGTGTACTGTGGCTTGTTCTTACCACGAAGAATCATGGCAGCCTTTGTAGCCAGACGACCGAGCGTTGCGCCCTCAGCGTCGATGAGCACCCACTTGCGCTCGACTTCGCCAGCCTTGGCGAACTGAGTCGACTTCTTCACTTGACTCCTCCTACGAATTACGAGTTGATAACCCCTGGACGGGTCATCGATGCTTTTTCTTGTCAGAGATTACGGGGCTCTGTGGAAAAGCCTTAAAAGTATACTCCACTCTTTAGCTGTTGTACGCGGGAATTTTTGTTGCTTCACGAATGCAACAATTCGTTCAAATTTGACGGGTTTCTCCACATTGAAAAGCCGTCCACAGCACAAGAACAACCACTTGGCCTGCTGTGTGGTGCATTTTGTTTCGACTTTTTATTTTATAGGGCGAGAAGTGCTGGCCGGCTCGTATGTTTACACCAAGGTCAAAGCTACAGCGTCAGGAGGAAATGATGCGTGACACAGATTTTGTCGCACGTTTGCACCAAAATTTTGCGTTGCTGGGCGGCCAGCTCAAAACCCGCTTCAAGAACCATGTTGTACTGAGCACCACGCTTGCCCTGTTTGCAGCACTTTTGCTGGTGATTCCATTCTATGGTTGTTCGCCAGCCGCTTCTGAGAACGCTCAGGGCAGCTCAACTGCTCAAACGGAGGCGCAGAAAGATCAGAAAGAGGAGGCTCCTAAGGGAACGGTCAAGGCAACATCGTTCTACTCGCCAACCCTTGGCCTGGACTGGAACTATGACGTCTACCTGCCTGCAGACTACGAGTCCAATCCCGATAAGACCTATCCTGTTGTATATATGCTGCATGGACTGTATGGCAATCATCGCAATCTGCTGGAGCGCTTTGATTCATCCGCCATGCTTGACGAGGCCATTCAAACCGCTGGTCAGGGAGCTATCGTAGTCTTTGTCGACGGCTTTAACAGCTTCTACATTGACTCCGCCGACCGCGGCCTCAAGATGGAATCTGCCATCATGAACGACCTGGTACCTTACATTGAGAGCACGTATCGCGTGTCAAAAGATCGCAAAGATCACGCAATCGGTGGCATTTCTATGGGCGGTTATGGTGCAGCACGATTTGTTTTGCACCACTCCGATTACTTCAGCAAGGGCATTCTACTCTCGCCTTCTGTTTGGACCACACTTGCTGACGACAACTTTATTTACACCTCTCAGCACGCCTTTAGCGACGGAACCACCAGCTGGTCATGGGATTTGTACAAGCAGCTGTTCCCCACTCAGTATCTTGGTGAGGTTGATCCAAGCCAGGTTTCGTTCTTTGTGGCAACAACTTCCGATGACGGCGTAGTGCCTGTTGCTGACGTCGACGCCTTTGTTGAGCAGCTCAAAAATGCTGGTATCAACGTTGACTACCAGCGCGACTCCGGTGACAACCACAACTGGAAGTACTGGTCCAGGGTTGCTCCAACTGCGTACGCTTGGGCACTCGACCAGTTCAAGAGCGCTGACAGCAAGTAAGCGCTGACGGCGCGCCGAGCGGCGGGGCCGTGCGAGCCCAGGGCGGCCGCGAGTGCGCCGGGTTTCTCGCCAGAAAAGACCGCGGATATGCGCGTAACGGCGCTGTCCGCGGTTACTTTTTTGCCGAAACTGAAGTATTATCAGCGTAGATAACTTGCGCCGATTGCGGCGCTATTCAAGCGCAGATTGCGGCGCCGCAAACCGAGGAGCGACTATGCCCAGCATCTACACCGTCACGCTCAACCCCGCTCTGGACAAGACCGTCCAGGTGCCAAATTTTGCCGTTGACCAGGTGAATCGCATCACGTGGCTCAGGCGAGACGCGGGCGGCAAGGGCATCAACGTGTCCAAGGTTATCGCTAAACTGGGCGGAGAGTCTACCGCCATCGCCGTTCTTGCAGGTCAGACCGGCAAATGGATTGCTGACACACTTGGCGAGAATAACATCAAAGTCCAGGCGATTTCCGTTCCCGGTGAGACGCGCACCAACCTGAAGGTTGTTGATACTGAGGGCGGCACCAATACCGACATCAACGAGCCCGGACCCGAGGTCACCGACACCGTGCTTGACCAGGCGCTTGCTGACGTGATTGCCAAGACTTCAGTCGGCGACATTGTGGTTCTTTCCGGCAGCCTCCCCCGCGGAGCTGCCTCTGATACGTATGGCCGCTGGACTCGTGCTTTGCGCGACGCCGGACTAAAAGTGTACCTGGACGCCGACGGCGCGGCCTTCTCAGCTGGCCTTGAGCAGAAGCCATACTTCACCAAGCCAAACGACCACGAGCTTTCCGCCATGCTTGGCCGTGAGCTTGCCGACGTGGACGCGATTGCCGCTGCCGCATCCGAGATTGTTGCTGGCGGCATCGACACGGTCTGCGTTTCCATGGGCGGCAACGGCGCCGTCTACGCTACGGCCGACGAGGTTTGGTATGCAGGTCCAGTAAAAGTCCAGGTAGGAAGCACTGTCGGTGCTGGTGATTCCGTTGTGGCGGCGCTTG